>CAVHNT010000050.1:0-47193 GCA_963637565.1 bacterium | reverse complement strand
CAGATACATCAAGCGACGGACAAACTTCAGAATCAGCATGGAACATTAAATAGGATTTATGTATAAATTATCTATAATCCAATAAGAAAGAAAATACCACTTCAAGTCTTAATTATTGAAGTGGTATTCCTTTATTTAATATTAATTTTTGCATAAAGAATTCATCATCTTTACTGGTATGTATTTCAACGTTGGGATAACGTTTTACAATTTCTTTCACTTCCCAAAGACCAATCCCAGATTTTATTTTCTTTGTAGAAAACCCTTTATTGAAAATTGATTTAATATCTATATCTTTATTTGAATAAGAATTTTTTATTATAATAGTTTGAGTTAAACGTTTTGAAATTTCAGCACTTACAAATACTTCTCTTTCTACCGAATTTTTGGCGGCATCAATGGCATTGTCTAACAATATTCCTAAAATCTTTGAGAATTCATATATACCCATATTTAGTTTTTGATAATTAATATTTGAAAAGAAATTAAATGATACTTTATTGCTAATGGCCAATCTATACTTTGACGAAATTAAACTAAATATGGATGGTTCATTTATAGTGTTCATATTAATACTTTGAAGTTGGTTTACTTCATTTATCTCATTCATAATTGATTCGACAAACTTTTTAAGTCCGCTCATATCATTCAAAGCAATGTAGCCACTAATAGAGGCGATAACGTTACAATAATCATGCTTGAATATTCTAAGTTTGTCTACTAATTCTTTTAGATTTTCGTTTTCTTCTTTCAATTTCTCTGTTTCTATATCATCAACTAAATTATGCATATACATGAATCTCCTCCGAAAATATCCGGAATATTAAGCCTGACTTGACAATGATATATTGTGTGGAAGAAATTGTCAATGCTTTTCTGAAATATTATTTTGTTTATGTGTGTAGAGATATTTATTTTATTATTTGGAATATTGAAAGTGCACTTAAAATATAATTTATTAATTAAAGTAATAATTTAATATTTGTTTTATATAGATTGCTATTTAATTATAATTTTTTTAATGTTACAATGTTTGCAGAGGGAGGTTTGTGTATGAATAACAAATTTTTGTTGATTGGCATGTCACTTCTTTTTGTAGTAATTCTTTGCTCTTGCAATGTAGATGTAAATAATTTTTTAAGTGATGATGAAGCTAAGTTGAGTGATAAAACAATTTTTGAAATTAAAGAAAATAATAATGTAAAAAACAATGAGCGTGATGAGAAAACTGATGACACGAAAGAGGTTTCTAAAAATGACAATATTATAAATGGCGAAGATGATGCTTTTAGTGATAGTGGTGAAAGTGATATAAATGTTGATGTTGTCCCCGTAAGTTCTAGTAATTTATCAAATACAACTTGTGCTTGGGGGTTTAGAAGAATGAAAGATGAAATACAACCAGAGTTTTCAGCATCATATACTAAGCCTTTAGATGAATATGAGGGTATTTATGTTGGAAATAAAGATTCAAGAGTAATATATTTAACTTTTGATGAAGGATATGAAAATGGTTATACAACAACTATTTTAGATACTCTTAAAGAAAAAGATGTTGAAGCTGTTTTCTTTGTTACTATGCCATATGTAAAGCAAAATCCTGACTTAGTGAGAAGAATGATTGATGAAGGTCATATTGTTGGAAATCATACCGTTAATCATCCAAGCATGCCTTCTGTGTTAGATGATGAAAAGTTAAAGAAAGAAGTTTCTGTTTTGCATGATTATGTTTTAGAAAACTTTGATTATGAGATGAAGTATATAAGACCGCCAAAAGGTGAATATAGTGAAAGAACTGTTAAATTATGTAAAGACATTGGATATACACATGTATTATGGAGCTTTGCATATGATGATTGGGATGTAAAAAAGCAAGACAGATTAGATTATGCTAGAAAAATGATTTATAACAATTTACATAACGGTTGTGTTATGTTGCTACATGCTGTTTCAAAAGATAATGATGCACTATTAGGTGAGTTCATTGATACTGCACGCGATAGAGGTTTTGAATTTTGTTCTTTAGACGATTTTGAATATTAGTTTTGAAAGGTGTGCTTTATGGGAAAGAATGGTTTTCGTGAAAAATTAGAAAAGGCTTTAGAAATGCCGATCGAGCTTTTGAATAACTATCCCAGAATAACCGTACTTGGAAAAGAAAGTGTTTTTATAGAAAATTACAAAGCAATAATAGAGTATGAAGAAAATTTGATTAGAATAAGTAATAATGTATTAATATACGGAAAAGAATTAAACGTAGAAGAAATTACAGCAGATGATATGTTGGTTTCTGGTAAGATTAAAACAATTGAGTTTGAATAAGTTAGGAGGGACTACGTTTGTTTCTTCGTGGTACATATAATTATGCTGTGGGTTATGCAAAAATACAAATTGAAGGATACTTTGTAGAAAGATTTATAAATCTTTGCATGAACAGAAATATTGAAGTTTGGGATATAACTAGGTTATATGATGGTATTATAACTTTAAAGATTAAAAATCATGATTTATATAAAATGGATGAACTAGCAAATATAACTAAGTCAAAGATTACAGTGCTTGAGCAGAATGGATTACCATATATGGCTAAGAAATATCAAAAAAGAAAAATATTTATATTTTTGTGTATAATAGCAGCATTCAGCATTTATTTATGTAGCTTAAGAATATGGAAAATAGACATAATTGGTGAATTTAAAATACCAATAGAAGAAGTAAATGAACTTTTGAAAGATGAAAATGTATATGTTGGAATGAGAAAAAAAGATTTGGATTTTGATAAAGTAAAAAGTGACATATATTTAAAAAGAGACGACATATTATGGATAGGTTTCACAGTCAAAGGAACTAGAGCTACAGTTGAGATACTTGAGAGAACAAGAAAACCAAATGATATATTAGGAGATATTCCATGTAACATAGTTGCAGATAAAGATGGGATAATTGAAAAAATTTCGGTTAGAGAAGGAACGAGAATGGTTCAAAAGGGTGATGCTGTTTTTAAGGGAGATCTACTTGTCAGTGGTGTTGTTACTAGTGAACATTCAGAAATCAAATATGTACATTCGAATGCAGACATTGTTTTAAGAACATGGTATATAGGAAAGAAAAGTGTTCCGTTCGAAAAAACACTAGTATCAAAGACTGGAAATGTCGAAAAAAGATATAAAGTGAAAATAGGAAATTATACAATAAATTTAATAAATAGTGGTACAAAATTTGAAAAGTATGATACAATAACACATGTAAAAAAACTTACTCTATTTGGTAAATTCGAGCTGCCTATTGAAGCTCAAATAATAACTTTTGAAGAGTTTGATGTTGATGATGTAAAGTATACAAAGGAGCAGGCTTTAGATATAGCAAAGGCGGAGGCTAAAACCCTAGCCGATCAGAATGTACCAGATGGTGCCGAAATAGTAGATAGTGAATATAAAGTTTTTTATAATGATAATGAAGTGCAAGTTAGAGTCACAAATGAATGCATAGAAAAAGTAGGAATAAAAGAAAAAATATAAATGCAATGGAGGGATAATGATATGCCAGAGTTACAATTAAAAGTTGTCAAAAATACAGGTGATGGGATTTGGGGCAAAGCTCTAAACAATCTTAATAAAGTATTGTATTCATCTGGTGGTGGGTTATTTAATATAGTAATTAATTCAAAAAGAAATGCATTACTTAGAGCAAGTAGCAATTACGAGAGTATAACAAGCATTGCAAAAGAGTCAAAAAGAAATGCTGTTACTGAAAAATATGAAAAGGCATATGATAATTATCTTAACACATTAGAAAAATATATAAAAGAAAATATATATACTCGTGCACAGAAAAGAGTTAGCACAATAAAGGAAAACAAAATATTATCTGAATATTATGAAATTAACTCTTTAAAAGGTATAGAGTATTGTGAGTATAAATATAGAAGGCAAATGATGCTTCTTGCAATGGATTTTGAAAATATTTTGGCAACAAAATCAGGATACTTTTTGGAAAGATACGAAAAGTTTTATGTTAATGTTGTTGATCAACTTTATAAAGGAACAATGAGACATTACTCAATAAAACTTACAAATCAAAATGAGGATAAAGAGATGGTATTTGGAAAGATATATAATCTTATCGAAGGTTATATAAATTCTGTACTACCATATGTTGTTCAAACAGAAGAGGTTAAAAACTATATTGATACTTACAAAAAATATGTTGCTGTGATTGATTTGTATGCCAAAAAAGAAATTAATGCTTTAAAGAGAGAATTGTATTTACTCGAACTTGGCATTAACATCTTTTCGTATTGTTTGCCATTACTTGCTGCTGAGGAGTGTTATTTAAATATAATATCAAAAGCAAGGACAGTTATACCAAACACTTATATAACAGCTGATAAATTTGAGGCATATGAGTTATTGCTTGACGCAATTGAAAGTTATAATTACAATGTGCTAGCCAAAAAAACAACATGGGATAATGATATTAAAAAAGATGAGTTTTTAGCATTTTGGGACAAGTTTATGGAGTACAAAAAACTTGAAAAAATGGATTTATATGAATATAAGCGTTTAAGAGAAGTTTTGTTTATAACAAATGATATCAAGTATATTAAAAAAGAAAATATACCTGCAAAAGAATTGCTTACTTATTACAGAGAAAGAATGAAGCAGCAAGGTGGTCTTAGAAAATTTAAAAACTCTGTGAAAGAAGTAGATGGAAAATGGAGAACAAGAAGAAGATGCGAAGCATCTTAAGGAGTGTAATATGATAGAAATTTTTTATGATGGGATTGATAGTCTAGAAAAAGAAGAAAGTCTAATACGAGATGTTGTAAACTGTGTTTTAAAAGAAGAAGAAATAAAGAAAAATTTAGATGTGTATATAACACTAACAAATAACGAAACAATAAGGAAGATTAATGCTGAGCAAAGAAATATTGATAGAGCAACAGATGTACTTTCTTTTCCAATGTTTGAGAGAGAAGAAATTCCTAGCTTGAAAAAGGAGGACAAGACTGAAGATATACTAGGAGATATTATTGTTTCTATTGAGAAAGTAAAAGAACAGGCTGAAGAGTATGGACATTCATTTGAAAGAGAACTTGCTTATTTAGTTACTCATGGAATGTTACATTTACTTGGTTATGACCATATGATTGATGAAGAAAAAGTTGTTATGAGAAAAAGAGAAGAAGAAATTCTAGGTGTTCTTAATATTACACGAGACTAATATGTTTAAAATATTTGGAGGGATTAATTTGGATAAGAAATCTTGGACAAGAATAGCGATTATTTTTATATTCGTTATAGCAGTTTGTTTAGGTATAGTATTTGGAACAATACATGCTAAAAAGAATGCATTAAATAGAGATTTAGAATTTGGTAGTGGCGAAAATAGTGGAGAAGTGTTAAGTGGGGATGACGATAGCAAAAGTGGAGAAAATGTAGAAGAAGTATATCTAGGCCCAAACATCTTTTCTGGTGATGCAAGACCAATCGCTGTTATGATTGACAATGAAAAACCAGCTTGGCAAAATCATGGCGGATTAAATAGTGCATATATGCTTTATGAGTTTATAATTGAAGGTGGAGAATCTAGAATAATGGCATTCTTTAAAAATGTTTCACCTAGTTATATTGGACCAGTTAGAAGTGCAAGACATTATTTTTTGGATTATGCAATGGAACATGATGCAATATTTGTTCATTTTGGATGGAGTCCATTAGCACAATCGAATATAAAAACATTAGGTATAAATAATATAAATGGAATTTATGATACATTTTTCTGGAGAGTTGAACCAAAAGGCTCTTATCACAACGCTATAACTAGTATGCAAAACATAAAGAAATTTATTGCTAGAAAAAATTATCGTGATACATCAGATAAAGAATGTATAATAAAATATAACAGATATGATACTAATATAAATTCTGGTGATATAGCGAATACAATAAATATAAAATATACAAATATACAAAATATAACTTATAAATATGATAGCGGTGATAAGGTATATTACAGAAGTATGAGGGGACAACCTCATAAAGACTCACAAACAGGAGAACAATTCTATGCTAAAAATATTATAATGATATTTGTAAGAGATGAGTTGTTAGATGATCCAGAAAACAAAGGTAGAAGAAATTTATATAATATAGGAACTGGTAACGGTTATTATGCAACAAATGGAAAAATAGAAAAGATAACATGGAGCAAAGCTGCAAGAGATGCTAAGACTATATATAAAGATACATTGGGAAATGAGATTACATTTAATGATGGTATTACATGGGTGCAAATCATACCAATAACAGGAAATGTTAAATATGAATAGGAGATTAAAATGACAAATCGAGAATTGATAGAAAAAGCCATAGAAGCTAAAAAGTACGCAATGTCGCCAACAAATTACCATGTTGGTGCAGCTTTAATAACTTTGAATGGTAATGTGTATACAGGTTGTAACTTGGGAAGTGATGATGGCATATTTAATATATGTGCTGAAAGAGTTGCAGTTTGTAAGATGCTTTCAGAAGGAGAAAAGAACTTTAGCAAGATTGCTGTTGTTGGAGGTCTTGGAAATGAACTAAGTTATACAACTCCTTGTGGGGTATGTAGACAACTAATTTCTGAATTCGGAAATGATATAGAAGTTGTATTAGGGTATAGAAATAACGAGGGTGAAATTACTGAAAAAGTACAAAAGATAAGTGAGCTTTTACCTGGCGGTTTTTCTATGTAAATAAAAATTTTGATTAAAACGGTGAAAAATGGGAGGATAAAAATGTTTAAGTCAGGTTTCGTAGCAATAGTTGGAAGACCAAATGTTGGAAAATCTACTATGTTAAATACAATTGCTGGTCAAAAAATTGCAATAGTTTCAAATAAACCACAAACAACGAGAACAGCTATAAAAGGTATAATTAATAGGGAGAATGCACAAATTATATTTACAGACACACCAGGTATTCACAAGCCACAAAATAAACTTGGAGAAAAAATGGCTGAAACTATAAATGAGGCTGTTGAAGGTGTAGATTTGATTTTGTATTTAATAGAGGCAACTGATAAGGGCATTGGACTTGCAAATGAATTTATACTTAATAAAGTAAAAGAACAAAAGGCAAAAGCAATACTTGTAATAAATAAAGTAGACAGTGTAAAAAAGGAAAACATATTAGAACTTATTAAATTATACAGTGAAAAACATAATTTTGAGGCAATAATACCTATATCTGCTTTGAAGAATGAAGGAATAGATGTATTGCTTGAAAAGATAATAGAATTATTACCAGAAGGACCAGCATATTATGATACTGAGGAATGGACTGACCAAACAGAAAGGCAAATTGTTGAAGAAACAATTAGAGAAAAAGCACTTAGATCTTTAGATGACGAAGTGCCTCATGGTATTGCAGTTGAAGTCGTTTCAATGAAAAAAAGAGACAATAAAGAATTATATGATATTGAAGCTACTATATATTGCGAAAAGAAGACACACAAAGGCATAATAATAGGAAAAGATGGTGCAATGCTTAGAAAGATTGGAGAAAGAGCCAGAGAAGATATTGAAGATATGTTACAATGTAAAGTTAATTTGCAGTTGTGGGTTAAAGTTAAAGAAGACTGGAGAGACAATGTAAATAAGATGAATCAAGTCTTTCATTAGAACTGGTTTGTCAAGTGCAAAGGAGGAAGGCTAATGAGTAAAGATTTTGCATGGGAACTTTTTAAGAGTACTGGAAATGTAGATGCATTCATGATTATGCGAAATATTGAAAGTGGAACAGAAAAAAACAACTTAGATGGCAAAGATAGCAATGTGTTGGGTGATATTAATGGGGATAATAAAAACTAAAGGAATTGTAATAAAGATTGCTAATTCATCAGACAACGATAAAGTATTGACTGTATTAACAGCAGAAAAAGGTAAAATAAGAGTTTTTTGTAAAGGTGCTAAAAAGACAAAAGGCACCTTTTTAGCTAGTACAGAATTTCTCTGTTATAGCGATATGGTCTTGTTTGAAGGTAATGGTGATATGTACAATCTAAGTTCGGCAGAGCCTATAAATGTTTTTTATAATCTAAGAATGGATATTGATAAGCTAATGTATGCATCAACAATAGCTAAGATAATTAATGATGTTTGTCAAGAGGAAGAATTATCTTTTCAAAGATTACAGTTGCTTTTAAATACGTTGTATGTTTTATCAGAAACTGATAAAAACGTGGATTTTGTATTTTCTATATTTAGAATAAGATTGCTTGCAATTCTTGGATATGTACCAAGATTGAAAGCGTGTACAGAGTGTGGAAAAAATGCCGTTGATATAGAAAACGATATGTATTTTAGCATAAAGGATAATGGAATAAAGTGTGCAGCTTGTAAAACACAAGATAAAGGAGCAATAAAAATATCATATACAACATACACAAGCTTGGTTTACATATTATCCTCTGAACCCAAGAAAATATTTTCATTTGACATTCCACAAGATGTTATAAATGAATTAAATTTGATTGCAAAGATATATACATTTGAAAAACTAGAGAAAGAGTATGTTGTAGAATTTTAGTTTCTATTTTTTGTAATATGAAAGTAATAGCTATACGACTAACAAATCTTTTTCACTTACTTGAAAACATATCATAATTGTGATATATTATCACAAGATTTATGATTATGTATATCATTGCTAAAATGTATTTTGAGTTTTTTCTTTCATTCAAAAATTTAAAGAAAAAGCTTATTGATATATGGTTACCTAAAAAGAATGAGGAGGAATTTTTTATGGTAGAAAAAACAATGGACAAGATAGTTAACTTATGCAAAAATAGAGGATTTGTTTATCCAGGCTCTGAAATATATGGTGGACTTGCAAATTCTTGGGATTTTGGTCCATTAGGAGCAGAATTAAAGAGAAATATAAGAGAAGCTTGGTGGAAAAAATTTGTTAAAGAAAGCAAATATAATGTTGGCATAGATGCTTCAATAATAATGAACCCACAAGTATGGGTAACAACAGGACATGTTGGTGGGTTTAGTGATCCTTTAATAGATTGTAGATCATGTAAAACAAGACATAGAGCAGATAAATTAATTGAGGAATGGTCGTTTAAACAAGGCAATCAAGTAACAGGTTTAGATGGTTGGTCAAACGAACAATTAGTTACATATATTAAGGAGCATAATATTCCTTGTCCTAATTGCGGTAAGTCAGATTTTACTGATATTAGAAAATTCAATTTAATGTTTAAAACTTTCATGGGTGTTACAGAGGATGCAAAATCTGAAGTATACTTAAGACCAGAGACAGCTCAGTCAATGTTTGTTAATTTTAAAAATATTCAAAGAACAACAAGAAGCAAAATGCCAATGGGTGTTTGCCAAATAGGTCGTTCTTTTAGAAATGAAATCACGCCTGGTAACTTTATTTTCAGAATAAGAGAATTTGAACAAATGGAACTTGAATTTTTCTGCAAACCAGGTACTGACTTAGAATGGTATGCTTACTGGAAAGATTATTGTAAGAACTTTCTTATGAGCATAGGCATTAAAGAAGAAAATTTGAGAATGAGAGAACATTCAAAAGAAGAACTTTCTTTCTATAGCAAGGGTACAACAGATATTGAATACTTATTCCCATTTGGCTGGGGTGAGCTTTGGGGCATTGCAGATAGAACAGATTATGATTTGTCGAGACATATGGAAGCTTCAAAGGCTGACTTAACATATTTAGATCCAGAAACAAATGAAAAATATGTTCCTTATTGTGTTGAGCCTTCTGTTGGTGTTGAAAGAATTTTCTTAACAGCTATTTGTGATGCATATGATGAGGAGGAAGTTGGCGAAGGAGATGTTAGAACTGTTTTGAGACTTCATCCTGTTCTTGCACCAATTAAAGTAGCTGTACTACCTTTATCTAAAAAGCTATCAGAACCAGCAACTTCTTTGTATGAAAAACTTTCTAAAAAATTCAATTGTGAATATGATGAAGCTGGTAGTATTGGTAAAAGATATAGAAGAGAGGACGAAATTGGTACTCCTTTCTGCGTGACTGTTGATTTTGAAACACTTGAAGATAACTGTGTAACAGTTAGAGATAGAGACACCATGGAACAAATTAGAATTAGCATTGACGATTTGGAAAAATTTGTTGAAGATAAATTAAAATTTTAGTCGAGAGATTGAAAATCGAAGATCAATATACACACGAGAAAAGAGGAAAAGTATGCCTAGTATAAATTATTTGATAAAAAGATTATGTACTATGAATTATAAATCAATGTTTGAAAGAATTAATATTGTTAAAGAAAAGTGTACAAAGTCAAAATTTTCGATTTTTTGCGATATGGTATGGTGTGGAATTAGATATGGAGCTGGTTATGTAGATTATGATGTTATTGGCTTTTATAAATTAACATCTAAGCAAAGAAAGACAATGCTAACTCGTGGAATAAATAATAAATTTGTAAAAAAATTAAACGAAAAGGATTATTGGCATTTGTTTAATAACAAAAACGAATTTAATGATATGTTTAAGGAATTTTTAAAAAGAGATTACATATATCCTATGAGTTTAATGAAAAACGAAACTGTTGAGTTTATAAAGAGACACCCTGTATTCTTTGCAAAGCCAAATGATGGACAGTGCGGTAAAAACATTGAGAAAATAAATATGCAAGAATGGGATAATGACTATGAAAAAGTGTATAATCATTTAATAGAAAAAAAGTTGGAGCTTCTTGAAGAGCCAGTTATACAATGTGAAGAAATGAGTAAATTAAACCCAAGCTCTGTAAACACAACAAGAATGGTATCTGTTATGAATGAAAGAGGCGAAGTGACAATACTTGCGACGTTTGTTAGGATTGGAAACGGAAAGGTTGTTGATAACTTTAATAGTGGTGGAATGACTGCAAAAGTGGATACCGAAACAGGAATAATAATTGAAGAAGCTGTAAATAAAAAAGGAGAACTTTTTGAAAAGCATCCATTAACTGGAACTGTTATAAAGGGCTTTCAAATCCCATATTGGAGTGAGGCAAAAAAACTTGTAGAAACTGCTGCAAAAAGAAGTACGCATGTAAGATATGTTGGTTGGGATGTTGCTATGAGTGTGGAAGGTCCTGTTCTTATAGAAGGAAATCAATTTCCAGGACATGATATATATCAAGTGGCAGAGAAAATAGGACCAAATGATTTAGGGGTATTGCCAACATTTGAAAAGGCTTTGAAATAACTTCAAGAAAGAAAATCTCTCGCATAAATTAAAGCTTTTTTATACAATAGGAAAGAAAATTGATGCATAAAAAGTTGCAAATTTGTTACTTTTTTATTGTATAAAAAATATTAATAGATTAATGTTATTGAAATATTTTAGTAACAAAAATGTAACATAAAAAGCCACCATAAGTGTGGCTTTTATTGTTAAAAAATGTTATAATATATCTAAGAGTTTTGTTTGCCAATTTGGGGGTGGATTTATGAATAAAAAGGGTGTTTCACTAATATCACTAGTTATAACAATAATAGTAATAATCATATTAGCATCAATATCTTTACATTCAATGAATACAATAGATGAGGCTTCTAATGGTAAGATGATGCAAGAGTTGTCTGAAGTGAAGAAAGGAATGCTTGTAGTTCGTTCGATAAATGCCAAGTCTGGTATTGATGAAGATACATTGAATAAAGGATTCATAAAGGTAAAGGTTGAAAATCCACCAGATAATTTTGTGAGTTATGATACGGATGAATCAACTGGTTATGTTGTTGATCTTTCTGTTATTGATTATGAGAAGTTAAAAAGTGGTCAAGATTATTCTAAGTTATCATCTGGTGATACTATAACGTTTAATGAAAGTGATGTTTATGTGTATGATGCTTCATTAAAAGTATTTTATGCAAAGAATGGTAAATATCTTGAGGGATATGAGAATAACAATAATAATAGCAGTACTAGATTAAATGGACCAACAATACAAGTTATATCAACTAAAGATGGTAACTTACATATAGAAGTTACGCCAGCATATGGTGGAAATATATTAAGTGTATTGGTAGATGGTCAAAAAGCAACAACAACTGATGGAAAAAACTTTGAATACATTGTAAAAAATAAAGAAAGTTGCACAATAATAGCAAATGAAGAAGGTGGAGGCTCAACAACAAAGGTCGTAAGAATAGAAAATGGTACGAATGATAATGATAACGACATTAATTCTCCAAAAATAATTTCATATGTGTGCGATTACAAGCAAGGAACTGCAGATGTTACAGTAATTGCACAAGATAATAATTCAAAAATTGTTTCGTATGCAGTAACTGTAGGTGAAGATGTTGTGCCATCTTCAGATAGTTGGGTAGACATCACAGAACCTGCTAATAAATATACAGCTAAGTTTAACGTAACAGAAAATGGAGTATATACAGTTTGGGTAAAGAACAGTTTTGGAAAAATAGGAAATGCGTCAAAGAGCATAAGAGTTATGTTAAATGTAAAATACAAATATGATGCAAATGGCGGCGAAAGTGTTGATATAGCAGAAACAACTGTACAAATAGGTTGTAACTCATTTGTTGACTTAACTCCTAAAGCAAGCAGGAGGCATTATGAGTTCCTAGGATGGAATACTAAAGTTACAGCTACAGAAGGATTGACTATATATAATATTGGGACAGAGAATGATTTGGTATTATATGCAATATTCAGACCAAAGATAAAATTAACTAAACCAACTTTTGCTGTGCCAACATATACATATAACGGTCAAGTACAAACATTGCAATTGAATAATTTTGATAGTGCAATTTTAAGCATAACTGATAATACAATGATAGATGTTGGAACAAAGACAGCTGTTATTAGAATACTTAATAAAGAAAGATATGAATGGATTGATGGAACAGATGATGAAATAAGTTATACATGGAAAATAGATAAAAAGAAAGTATCTACTGTATGGGATAATACAAGATTATTCACATATAATGGAAGTGAACAAGCACCAACAGCAACAGCTGATTCTGGTGTGACGGGCGAGACACTAAATATAGTAAGAACAACAGCAGTAAATACAGGTAGTTATACATCTTCAGCAAGCATATCAAGCGTAACTGGTGGACAAGCAAGGGTTGAAAATTATGAATTGCAAGATACAACTGCAGATTTTAAAATACAAAATGCGGATATGAGTGGAAGTATAAAGATAACTGGAGATAATGTGTATTTACAGACTTTAACTGCGGACGTATCAGAAATTGTTCCAACAGATTGCACATTAACATATCAATGGTACAGTAGTACTGAAAATGCAACAAGTGGAGGTACAGCAATAAGTGGTGCAACATCTAGTACATACACTCTACCAATGAATATGATAGGAAAATATATTTATGTTGTAGTTTCTGCTACAAAAGCAAATTATAATTCGAAAACATTTATGGATAATGCGGATTCAACAAACAACAAGAGTGCTGTTGTTATATGTGAGCATACATGGAAAGATGCAACATGCACAACGCCGAGTACGTGTACAAAGTGTAGTGCGACAACAGGAAGTGCACTAGGACATAACTACAGTGCTGCAACGTGTACAACACCAGCAACATGTACAAGATGTGGAGCAACAAGTGGAAGTGCATTGGGACATAGCTATAGTGCTGCAACGTGTACAACGCCAGCAACATGTACAAAATGTGGAGCAACAACAGGAAGTGCATTAGGACATAATTATAGTTCTGCAACATGTAAAAAACCAGCAACATGCACAAGATGTGGAGCAACAAGTGGAAGTGCACTAGGCCATAAATATAGTGCTGCAACGTGCACAACACCTAAAAAATGCTCTAGATGTGGTGCAACTAGTGGCTCAGCTCTTGGACACCAGTGGACTCGAATAGGAAATATGGGAACTAGATGTACTAGATGTTGGGAATGGCAGTGGCAAAATTAAAAATAATTTAATTTTAATAAAGCAAGAAAAACTAAAAGGGACTTTTTTACAGTCCCTTTTTAGTTAAGTATTAAATCCAATACCTAGGTTGCATGTCAACATTGCAGCGTCTAGATTGCCGATAGTAGCTATGTAGCTCACACTGGCAACATGATTTGTAGTAATGTATTTTCCGGAATTCTCCTATTAATTCCCAAAAGTAGTAATCACATATCAACAGTAACCACGGCATACAACGGTACCTCCTTTATATAAAGGTCGGTCTGATGTGGAAAATTCTTACAAGAATAGAATAACATATATTTGACATAGAGTCAACATAAATTATGAGATATTACTGAGAAGCAAAAGGCAAAAAACAGTTGATTTTTTGGACAAACTGGTATATATTAGTTTAGTGTTATAGACAAAAATTACATCACAATAATTAATTTAACAAGGAGGAAATAAAATGAGTAAAAAGTATGTTTATCTTTTTAGTGAAGGTGACGCTTCAATGAGAGAACTTCTTGGAGGAAAAGGAGCTAACTTAGCAGAAATGACAAAGTTAGGATTACCAGTTCCACAAGGTTTCACAATCTCTACAGAAGCATGTACTCAATATTACGAAGATGGAAGAAAAATCAATGATGAAATTCAAGCTCAAATATTTGAATACATCAAAAAGATGGAAGAGATTACAGGTAAAAAGTTCGGAGATGTTGAAAATCCACTTTTAGTTTCTGTACGTAGTGGCGCTAGAGCATCAATGCCAGGAATGATGGATACTATCCTTAACTTAGGTTTAAATGAGCAAGTTGTTGAATCAATTGCAGCAAAATCAGGTAACCCACGTTGGGCTTGGGACTGCTACAGAAGATTTATTCAAATGTACTCAGACGTAGTTATGGAAGTTGGTAAGAAATACTTCGAACAACTTATAGATAAAATGAAAGCAGATAGAGGAGTTACTCAAGACGTTGAACTTACAGCTGATGATTTAAAAGAATTAGCTGAAGAATTCAAAGCTGAGTACAAAGAAAAGATTGGTTCTGAATTTCCAACAGATCCAACAGAACAATTAATGGGAGCTATCAAAGCTGTATTTAGATCTTGGGACAACCCTAGAGCAAATGTATACAGAAGAGATAATGATATTCCTTATTCTTGGGGAACAGCTGTTAACGTTCAAATGATGGCATTCGGTAATATGGGAGATGACTGTGGTACTGGTGTTGCATTTACTCGTGATCCAGCTACTGGTGAAAAAGGACTATATGGTGAATTCTTAACAAACGCACAAGGTGAAGACGTTGTTGCTGGTGTTCGTACACCAATGAAGATTACAGAGATGGCTAACAAATTCCCAGAAGCATTTGAACAATTCAAAGATGTTTGCCAAAAACTTGAATCTCACTACAGAGATATGCAAGATATGGAATTTACTGTTGAACATGGTAAATTATACATGTTGCAAACTCGTAACGGTAAGAGAACAGCTCAAGCATCATTAAAGATTGCTTGTGACTTAGTTGATGAAGGAATGAGAACAGAGGAAGAAGCTGTTGCTATGATTGATCCTCGTAACTTAGATACATTACTTCACCCACAATTTGATCCAAAAGCATTAAAAGAAGCTGCTCCAATCGGTAAAGCTTTAGGTGCTTCTCCAGGAGCTGCTTGTGGTAAAATCGTATTCACAGCTGAAGATGCAAAAATAAGAGGAGCTAAAGAAAAAGTTGTTTTAGTTCGTCTTGAAACATCTCCAGAAGATATCGAAGGTATGAAAGCTGCTCAAGGTATCTTAACAGTTCGTGGCGGTAGAACATCTCACGCAGCCGTTGTTGCTCGTGGTATGGGTAAATGCTGCGTATCTGGATGTGGCGATATCGTTATGGATGAAGAAAACAAGAAATTTACACTTGGTGGAAAGACATATCATGAAGGAGATGAAATCTCACTTGATGGTTCTACAGGTAATATCTATGCTGGTATTATTCCAACAGTTGACGCTACAATCGGTGGAGACTTTGAAAGAATAATGAACTGGGCAGATAAATATAGAGTTCTAGAAGTTAGAACAAACGCTGATACTCCAAGAGATGCTGCAAAAGCAAAAGAATTAGGAGCACAAGGTATTGGTCTTTGCCGTACAGAGCACATGTTCTTTGAAGGCGACAGAATAGCTGCAATCAGAGAAATGATTTGTTCAGATACAGTTGAACAAAGAAAAGCAGCTCTTGCTAAATTAGAGCCAATGCAACAAGGTGACTTCGAGAAATTATTCGAAACAATGGATGGATATGAAGTAACAATCAGATTCCTAGATCCTCCTCTACATGAGTTCGTTCCAACAGAGGAAAAAGATATTGAATTACTTGCTAAAACACAAGGCAAGACCGTTGAAGAAATTAAAGCAATCATTGCTAGTCTTCACGAATTCAACCCAATGATGGGACACAGAGGATGCCGTCTAGCTGTTACATTCCCAGAAATCGCTGAGATGCAAACAGAAGCTGTTATCAAAGCAGCTATCAATGCTTCTAAGAAGATTGGTAAGATGATTACACCTGAAATAATGATTCCATTAGTTGGTGAAGTTAAAGAATTAAAATATGTTAAAGATGTAGTATGTGCAACAGCTGATAAAATAATCGCTGAAGCTGGTGTTGATATGAAGTACCAAGTTGGTACAATGATAGAGATACCAAGAGCTGCATTAACAGCTGATGAAATTGCTAAAGAAGCTGAATTCTTCTCATTCGGAACAAATGACTTAACACAAATGACATTTGGTTTCTCAAGAGATGATGCTGGTAAATTCTTAGGTGCTTACTATGATAAGAAGATATATGAAAACGACCCATTTGCTAAACTAGATCAAGTTGGTGTAGGTAAATTAGTTAAAATGGCTGTTGAACTTGGTAAAAAGACAAGACCTGATATTAAATTAGGTATTTGTGGAGAACACGGTGGAGATCCTTCTTCAGTTGAGTTCTGTCACAGAGCTGGTTTAACTTATGTATCTTGTTCACCATTTAGAGTTCCAGTAGCTAGACTTGCAGCTGCTCAAGCTCAAATTAAATATCCAAGAACTAAATAGTTGAATATACTTTTAAGGACTACTCTTACAAGGGTAGTCCTATTTTTATACAATAGGAAGTAACAAATTTGCAACTTTTTATGTATTAATTTTCTTTCCTATTGTATAAAAAAACTTTAAAACTCTCGAGGGACGAAAGATGAAAATCGAAGATGTTCATCTTTCGTGTACAATAGAAAAGAAAAATGTGGAATATTTTTACTTTTTAGGGGGCACAATATCACTAAAAAGGAGGAATATAAATATGTTAGTAAAAGATTTAATGTCCAAAGACCTAGTGCTAGCTAATACTAATGATACTGTATTTGATGTGGCAAAGTTGATGCGACATCACAATATTGGTGCTGTACCAGTAGTAGCACATGGTGACCAAGTTTTAGGTATGGTTACAGATAGAGATATTGTATTAAATATGGCGAAAGAAGAATTTGATCCATATAAAACTTTTGCAAGTAGTATAATGTCTGATAAAGTATATAGCGTTAAACCGGATGCAGAAGTTCATTTTGCTTTAGATTTGATGAAAAAACAACAGATAAGAAGGCTTCCTGTAATAGAAAACGAAAGATTAATTGGCATGCTTTCTATAGGCGACATTGCAGCAAGCGATAAGTTTAATATGGAGGTAAGTGAAACTTTAACGGAAATATCTCTGCCTTCAGAACCGGAGAATATATAATAAAAAATTACGATTTTGGGATGTAAAAAGTTTAATTTTAATAATAAGTTTTCTTGTTTATACAGAAAATCAAAAAATAAAAGGTAGAAAATGAAAGATTATACTACCAAAGGTAGTCAGATAAGGATTTTCTGCCTTTTTTATATATAATGAGAGCTATAAGTTTTACAACAATTTATGCATTATTTTTTCTTTCCTATTGTATAAAAAAAGACTTTAACTTATGTGGGAGATTTTTTTCCTTTCGGTCGAAAACTCTCGAGGATTGAAAGAATTTATATGCTATAATTCAGACTTATATCTTGATTTTGACATAAATCTATGCAAAAATAGTAGTTAGATAATTAACGTATAGAGGTGTATTATGGAAGAAAATATGAGTAAAAGTAAAAGAGCCAGAATTATTGGCAGGGTTGGAATATTTCTTGGAACATTATTGATGTTGTTCTTATTGTGCAAGTTTGCATTTTTCTTTATGCCATTTTTAATTGCTGCAATAATTGCAATAGCAATTGAGCCGGTAATTAAATTTTGTATGAACAAATTAAAAATGAGTAGAAGAGTTAGCAGTTTTATAATTATCACACTTACTATTGTAATCTTGGGCTTTGTTGTTATATGGGGAACTACGGAGCTTATTTCTGAACTATTGAAACTTACTAGTAATATTGCACCAGCGATAACCAAAGCTACAGATTTTGTAAATGTATTGACAGACAAGATAACTGCTGAATACGCAGATATTTCGCCACAGGTTATAAATGCCGTTGAAAAGTCGGTTGTGGATTTTATTGGAAATTTGGGAACATATATTGGTGAACTTGCTTCACAAGCTTTGAAGATGCTATTATCTATTCCAACAATTGCGATAAATATAATAATAACAATTCTTGCACTTATATTTTTCACAAAAGACAGAATTTATGTGATTGATTTATTAGAGCATCATTTTCCTAAAGCATGGATTAAAAATACAGCAAAGGTTTTAAATGAAATTTTTGCTTCGATAGGTGGATATATAAAAGTTTACTTGAAAATAATAGTGATAACTTTTACAGAGTTATTTTTAGCATTTAATATATTCAATTGGATTGGATTTGATTTGCCATATCCATTTGGTCTTGCACTTGTAATTGCACTTGTTGATATTTTACCAGTACTTGGAGTTGGAACGGTGTTAAATCCGTGGGCAGTCTTGATGTTAATAGAAGGCAATTATGGATTTGCGTCTGCAATATTTATAACATATGTAATAATTTTCTGTGTAAGGCAGTTTATAGAGCCAAAGCTTGTAAGTAATCAATTTGGAATACATCCTATAATCACTCTTATGGCAATGTATGCGGGTTACAAAATGATTGGTGGTGTGTTTGGCTTAATTGTAGGTCCAATTGCTTTGATGGCTTTGAAATGTATATTTGCAAAACAAATCGAAAGAGGATTATTTAAAGATTTATTTGATGAAAAATAGTAAAAATAGGGGGAGTATTTATGGCGGTAACAATAATAGTTTTAGTATTAATTATAATTTTATCAATTGTATTTTTTAATCAGATAGTTAGTGAAGAAAACATGGTAAAAAATGCTTTTTCTACGGTTGATGTTGTTTTAAAAAAGAGGTATGACATTGTACCAAGTTTAGTGGAAATAGTGAAGAAAAGTTTTGAACATGAAAGTGAAGTACTAGAAAAGGTTACATCAATTAGAACAGAAGCTATGAATACTACTGATGCTAACATAGCGGTTGAAACAGACAATAAGTTTGATTCGGCACTAAAATCGGTTTTTCTTGTTGCTGAAAAGTATCCTGATTTAAAAGCTAGTCACAATTTTTTAGCTTTGCAGAAAGAATTACTTATGATAGAAAATGAACTTTTGGCAGCAAGGAGAACTTACAATGCAGCTGTTACAGAATACAATACAACAATACAATCGTTTCCAACAAATATAATTGCAAAAATGATGAAGAAAATGCCTAAAAAATTGTTCGTAGTAAATGATGATGTTAGAAATGCTATTAATCTTAAAATTTAATCAAAAATCAACTTAGTTTATCCGGGAGATTTTCTCCTTTTCAATCGAAAACTCTTGAGGGTTTAAAGACTGAAAATCAAGGATTTTCATCTTTCGTGTTTATAATTAAGAGCACATTATGTTGAATTATTAGAATGTATGAATTGAGGTTTTTTTATGGATGAAAAAAGTAGAAAATTAGATGAGGAAAGAAAAAGATTACTAAAAGAAGAAAAGATATGTTTAATTTTATTTATTATAATTCTCTCTGCGGTTATATTTTATGGAACCATGAAAAATTATGATAATGCTTTTGCACATATTGGTGTTTTGCTAATAATTTCATTTTTTGTAATACAATTTTGGGGATACAAGATAATGAATAAACATTTTTATTTGATTAAATGCTTGAAGGAGGAAGTTACAAATTCATTGTATAAAACCATAATAAATTTTGATTTTAAGCCTTATAGCGGAATATACCAAGGACTATATAGAAAATCTAATTTTATAGATAAGTATGATGGATATAATGTTGAAAATTTTATAGCTGGAAAACTTGAAGATCATACAAACTTCCAAATATGCGATTTACTTCTTTCAAAAATATACAAAGATTCAAATGGTAATGAACACAAAAATGTTCTCTTTAAAGGAATATTTGGAGTATTGGATTCTGAAGAAATTCATAATTTTACTATAAGGATTAATCCAGATATAAATAATAAATATATAAATCGTATTGCTGTTGGAATGAGAAAGATGGTTGGAATTAAGAATACTGTCAGATTAGAAAATCCCGAGTTCGAGAGATATTTTGAAGTATATTCTGACAATCAAATAGAAGCTAGAGAAATATTAACAATAGAATTTATGGAAAAACTGCTGATATTAAGAAAAAAGATTAATAAGGAAATCACTATTATATATAAAGAAGGTAAGATTTTCTTCTTTATAAGGAGAGGAAAGCTAATAAATGAAAAAACACTAATGAGAAAAGGTGTTTGTCCAGAGACAAAAAAATATACATATGACAACATTAAATTATTAGTTGAAACTATGAATTTATTACACTAATTATATCAAAAGTAGTAATGTGCAGGAGGAAGCAATGTTTGATATAAAAGAAGAACTAAAAAAATTACCTGAGAAACCAGGTGTTTATATAATGAAAGATAAGGATGATAAGATTTTATATGTTGGAAAAGCTGTCATCCTTAAAAATCGTGTTCGTCAATACTTTCAAAAGAATAACAAAACAGCAAGAATAGAAAAAATGGTTTCATTAATTGATCATTTCGAGTACATAGTTGTAGATTCTGAAATGGAAGCATTGATTTTGGAATGCAACTTGATAAAATTACATAGACCAAAATATAATGTACTGCTTAAGGATGATAAAATGTATCCTTATATAAAACTTACTATCAATGAAGATTTTCCGACTTTGCGTGTTACTAGAAAGAAACTTAATGACACGGCAAAATATTATGGACCTTACACTAATGCTTTTGCAGTAAAAGATACCGTTGATTTTTTAAATCAATTATTCATGCTTAAACACTGTAGAAAAATATTTAAAAAACCAGAAACCCCGTGCTTAAATTATCATATTAAGCGTTGCATGGGAGTTTGTAGCGGAAATGTATCAAGAGAAGAATATATGAAAAGTATAAAAAAAGTTATGATGTTTCTTGATGGTAAAGTTGATGATATTTTGAATGACCTTGAAGCAGAGATGAAGCAAGCTGCAAAAGATATGAATTTTGAAAAGGCTGCAAATTTGCGTGATAAAATTTATAGTATTCAAAACTTATCTCAAAAGCAAAAGATTGATAACTTTAATGAACATGATGTAGATGTAATAGGAATTATAAAGTCACTAAATAAAGCTTCTCTTGAACTGTTTAGAATACGCGGCGGAAAAATGATTGGCGGGGAAAACTTTATATTTGATGATGTTGCAGAGATTTACGAGGGTGATATAATTTCCGATTTCATGAAACAGTTTTATACAGAAGAAAATATTCCTAACAAGATTATTTTTAAATATGAATTTGATGACATGGAGCTTTTGCGTGAATGGCTTAAAGATTTAAATAATGGAAAGAGTGTTGAATTTAAAGTGCCAATGAAAGGCGAAAAGATGCGTTTTATAGAAATGGCAGAAAAGAATGCACTAATATCTCTTGAAAACAAGAGAGACGTAATTCAAAAAGAGCAAATAATAAATAAATTGAAAAATATTTTAAATTTAGACGAATTACCATTAAGAATTGAAAGTTATGATATATCTAATATATCTGGAACAGATACTGTTGCAGGGATGGTCGTTTTTGAAAATGGAAAGCCAAAGAAAAATGAATATAGAAGAATCAAAATTAAAACCATTGTTGGTCAAAATGATGTTGAGTGTTTGAAAGAGGTGCTTAGAAGAAGACTTAAATATGTGATTGGAGAGCATGAAAAAAATCCTTTTGGACCAAAGCCTAATTTGATACTTATGGATGGTGGAATAACACAAGTTAGAGCTGCAAAAGAAGTGTTAAATGAAATGAAAATAAGCATTCCAACATATGGACTTGTAAAAAATGACAAACATAGAACTCGTGGAGTAATAGATGAAAATGGAAAAGAGTTTAAAATTCATGATGATGAAGTTATGCATTTTGTAACTTTTATGCAAGATGAAGTTCATAAAACAGCTATTGAATATCATAGAAAACTAAGAGAGAAGAGGACTTCTAAATCTATATTGGATGAAATACCAGGAGTGGGAGAAAAAAGAAAAGCAGAATTACTTAAAAAATTTAAAACAGTTAATAATATTTTAAATGCTAGTGTTGAAGAGTTGGAAGAAGTAGATGGAATTGATAAGAAAACAGCAATGGAAATATTTACTTTTATACATTCTCTTGACACAAAATAAGTCAAAATTTATAATATTATTAGTAGTAAAATACATTTTGATAGGAGTGAAATTTAAGTGGCTTATACTATAAAAAAAGAAGGAGCAGTTAAATTTCCAGCTATACTTACTAATGAAAAATTAGAAGCTATATATGTTGGATTGTTGATTTTAAATCCAAAAGGTATTGGTATGTTTTATCTTGAATGTGAAGAGTGTCAGTTTTCAGTGCCTTGGATGCTAGATATTTATAAATTGGTTCTTTTTAGAGAGGGACAATCTTATGCCTCAGAGGCAGCCAAAAGAGGATTTTCTTTCCCTAAGATAACAGAAAAAACAGATACATATATGGAGACTTGCAAAAAATATGCTTTAGATTCTAACTATACAATGGAGCAAGCGTATTACGAAATAAGAAAACTATTCTTGTTGAAGATGGCTTATGCAAATGCTCCAACAAAAACGATTCAAGATAAAGTTGTTTCTATTAAAAAGTATGATAGATACAACGAAATGGGTATTGATGAAATCGTAAATTCTTTGAATCAAATTAGTTTTACGAGTAGTATTAGAGAATGTGTATTAAATGAGGGAATAACTAATTTCTTGCTTGAAGGTAATAATAATTTGAAGACTGGTATAGCAATACCTTTTCCTGTTATGAATAAAACTTTTAAAGGCTTAAGAAAAGGTGAAACGGTGTCTTTTGCAATGCCTTCTAACGCTGGTAAAAGTAGATTTATTACTAATATAATTGCATATCTTGTCTATGTTGAAAAGAAAAAAGTATTACTTATTTCAAACGAGATGACAGAAGATAAAATGAAACTTTGTTTAATAACAACAATAGTTAATGCACCTTTTATTCAGGAACTACATAAACAAAAACTTCATAAGAGAGAGGCTGAACTTCTTGCGTTAAAATTCAGACCAGATCCAGACAAAGATGTTGAGGTTGATGAAGACGGCTTTGTGCTAAGAAAAGAAAATGAAACAGATGAAGAATACAGAAACAGACTTGCCTTGGTTTCAGAAGAATTTAACAAAACTATAAGGGCAACTGATTGGCTTTCTGATTTTAAAGATGCTGGTATCTATTTTGTTCATACTGCGGATCATACTAATGACGAACTTAGAAATATCATTTTGGATTATTATTATAAAGAGGGTATAGAGTACTTTTTCTATGACACACTAAAAACCGATATTGAGCATATAGGTAATGGTGAAGAAGTTAAGAAAACCGCAACAGTGCTTTCTACTTTGGCACAAAGTTTTAACTTGTTCATAGGTTCTACACTACAGCTTGTTGATAATGCTACATTACCATTAAATATGTCGGTTAATGATATGCAGAGTACAAGAACGGTAAAAGAAGTATTAGATAACTTATGCTTGATTAAGGCAATAAACAATAATACATTAAGTGAATATGAATATTCAGAACAAGAAGAATCTGAAGAATATAAGGATTTAGAACCACCAGAAACTCCAAACACTAAGTATTATGCTTGTGTAGTTGATAAAAACAGAGCAGGTTCTAAGCCAAAACTTTTATTTAAGCTTGATCTTGACTATAACATGTGGATTGAAAAAGGTTATGTTAGATTAAAACAACAAATATAATTGAGTATAATTTATAAAAAATGGAAATAATAAGTGCTATGAAGGTACTTATTATTTTTTTTATTGTTTTAACTATAATATTCCTTAGTTTTATATTTTTAAAGATTAAGATTCATATAAGCGTTGTTATAGACAATTTAAAGGCATATATAAAAATAAAAATTTTTAAAAAAGAATTTAAAATCAAATTTATTTTAAAGAAAAAAGAAAGTCAAAAAAGCAACAACGAGAGTAATAAAAATAGAAAAAAGATTAGGCTAAAAAATAATGATGAAAATAAATTATCATTAATAAAAAATATTGTTGAAATGGTAGAGATTGATAGTTTAGAATTAAATGTCTTAATTGGAACGCCATTTGTTTTTTTGACTATTTTTGTATCACAGCTTATGAATATATTAATTCCTTTTTGTTTTAGATTACCATTTAAACAAAAGAAGAATATTAGTTACAAAACTTTAGCAAGCTACAAAGATTTTGAATTAAAGGTAAAGCTAAATACCATTATAAGTATCACACCATATGAGGCTCTTTTAATTTTCTTAAGATACTACTCGTTAGACATATAGGTATAATTAATATATTTTTGTGGAATATTATTTTGTGAAACAAAAGAGTATAAGGAGGATATATATGAGTGAACATCCAATTGAAAGTCTCATGGATTCTGCAATGAGTAACTTAAAAGACATGATTGATGTAAATACAATAGTGGGTGAAGCTATTGAAACAGTTAACGGAACGGTTATAATACCAATTTCAAAGGTAACTTTTGGTTTTGCAGCTGGTGGTAGTGAATTTGCTAGCGAAGCATTAGATGAATATTCAAAAGAAGGCATAGATGAAGACATTGCGTATAAATTACCTTTTGGTGGAGGAAGTGGAGCTGCTGTCAATATTACACCTGTTGGTTTTGTAATTGTATCTGGAATGAATGATAGCAAATGTCCAAAGTTTATTCCAGTTGATCATTGTAATTCTGTAGACAAACTTTTAGATTACGTTCCAAACATATTGGACAAAATCGGAGAAATTTGTAAGGACAATGGAACAACATATTCTTATGGATATTATAAATATGATGATTGTGAATGTGGATGTACTAAGGAAGAAAAAAATAAAACCCAAGGTTAAGAAGAAGAAAAATAAAAAAACTGCCTTATGGCAGCTTTTTTATACATTATTTCTTTTGAATTACATATACAATTGCAACAACTGCAATAACAATAACAATTGCTATAATAGCACCAACAACTGTGTTATTAGAGCCAGCTGTTTCACTATTGTTATCTGATGTTGTAGTATTATCAGGAGCAGATGGAGCATTATCAACTTCATCACTTATGTTTGTTTCACCTGATACATCTTCGCCAGAAACTTCTCTGTTTTCTTCTGTATTTAATTCTTCTGAAACCTCGCCAGAAACTTCTTCTGATGTTTCAGATTGAACTGGTGCTATTAGTAAATCTGCATTATCAGTAGCAAAAACAACACAAGAAAGAGAAAGAATCATAACTAAAGAAACTAATAAAGAAATTTTCTTTAACATGAAATTAACCTCCTATTAAATTTTGACAGTTAGGTTTGAATAACTGCAAAAAGTATTATATAATAAACATGTTTGATGTGTCTATAAAAAAACAGTAAATTTCTGTAAAAATATCATGAACTCGAAGAAAACGGAGGTAACATAAAATGAGACTAAAAAAAGTAAAGAATGCAAAAGAGAGAGTAGAAGCATCAGAATACTTTGTATATAATCCTAAAGATAACATAGGAAGATGGCAAGAGGTATTCAAGAATGAAAATCCAATACATATTGAAATAGGTATGGGAAAAGGAAAATTTATTATAAATATGGCTAAAACTTATCCGAATATTAACTTTATCGGTATTGAAAAGTATGATAGTGTAATGGTTAAAGCATTGAATATACTAGATGAGGAAGAAAAAATTCCAAATTTAAAACTTATTTTGATTGATGCAAATGACATAGAAGAAGTTTTTAAAAATGATGTGGATAGAATATATTTAAACTTTTCAGATCCATGGCCAAAGAGTAAACATGAAAAGAGAAGACTTACTAGTAGAAATTTTTTGGAGAAGTATGATAATGTTTTCAAAAATAAAAAGGAAATATTTCAGAAAACAGATAATTTTGAATTCTTCGAATATTCTAAAAAAAGTTTCTTAGAATACGGATATGAAATTAAAAATTTGACATATGATTTGCACAATGAAAGTATTTTTAATATACCAACAGAGTATGAAGAAAAGTTTAGTGCAAAAGGTGTTAAAATCAACAGACTAGAAGCATATAAAGATTAAAATATCTTGAAAGTGATGCTCTCTTTTTGTTATACTAAAAGTGAAAGTTAAAATTTGACCGAGGAGGGGTAATCTATGAAGTTAAATTTAAAACAGCTTAAGCTTATAGCAATTGTTTTAACTGTAATTTTAATTATAATATTTGTAAGTATTGGCAAGCAAATAAATAAGAATAATAAAAAAGATAATGTTAGTTATTCAAATGAGATTTTGAATAATTGGTCACATATAGTTCAATATGATGGCATGATATATTATCAAAATGAATATACAAATGGAAGCGGAGACTTTCAAAGTAACATAAGCAGAATTTCAGCAAATGATAAGAACACAAGCATAACAGATGTTATCGATTTTAAGAAAACATTAATAAGTGATAATAATATGTTTTTTTATAACAATATGATATATATAGTTTATGCAGATAATACATATCAATATGATTTAGAAAAAAATGATATGAAATTCTTTTGCCAAGGTGAATTACAATATTTTGACGGAAAAAAAGTAGTTTTCTTGTATGCTAACGATATATATGGTGCTGACTATAGTAAAACTCTTAATGCTATAAATAATATTAATCAGATTTCAAGTGCGAACATGAAAAGAATGAGTGAAGATAATAATTATATATATTACACAACACCTGGCCATAAGAATAATACACTTATTGTAGCACTTACAAAAAAAGAATTTGCATTAGTTACTTTAAGTGATGAACTTTCTAAGTATGATGAAGTATTGCAAATTGTTCCTACGAAGAATTATATATTTTGTGTGGTAACTGACATAGACGGAGAGTGCT
Organism: bacterium; assembly: GCA_963637565.1. Taxonomy (GTDB): domain Bacteria; phylum Bacillota; class Clostridia; order TANB77; family UBA1234; genus UBA1234. The sequence goes on along the minus strand of CAVHNT010000050.1, from coordinate 19,796 downwards.
ATGTTTTGAAAATTAATATGAAAGATGGCAAGAAAGAGAAAATTAATTTGAATGAGTATCAGAATGTATATATGTTCACGAACGAAGACAACGATACGCCTTGGTTTTATGCAAATATGAGTGGTGATACTGAAAAACTGTATATCATGAAGAGCGACAAAGTAGAAGAAACTCGTGATGAAGTAAAAGCAGATATACAAAAAAATTATGATTTGAAGGATATAAATGGAATGATACATCTATATAATAAAGGGAAAGATGTTGGACAAATTGAAAATCCTGTTAAAGACACAAATATGATAACGATAGATTATGCATATAATATAGGCGATTATTTATATTACAAATTTGACATTGGAAACGTTATTTATGATGAAGACGAAGATATAGAAAATATTTCTTCAATTGATGGATACATATATGTCCCAATGTTAGTAAGAGTATCCTCAAAAGGTGGAGAAGTGCAAATATTAAACAAGTAACATTTAAAAAAATAAGAAAAGACTGGAAACATTATACATTTTCAGTCTTTTCTTCCTTTCGGTCGAAAACTCTCGAGGGACGAAAGTATGAAAATCTTCGATTTTCATCTTTCTTGTGTTAATTTATCTCAATACAAAAGATCCTTTTTCCTCTTGAACCTATAACAATTTTATTATTGAATATGGCAGGAGAACCTTCAAAATTTCCACCGCCAGAGTTAAGGGTGTATAGTGTTTCGCCAGTTAAAGCATCAATTAGTAGTACTTGACCAATAGAATTACAAAATACGATATAAGGCGTACCATCATTTGAATAAACAGCTACTGGTGAACTCCAAGAATAATATTGCAAATCTTTTTCCCATTTGACAGTACCATCTTTTTTACTCAATGCAACCATTTTTCCGTTTCTTAAAGTAGAAACCTTTGAAAAATTGTAAATAACGATATCTGAAATTTTACCTTTTCCTATAATAGGTGATGAAAGAACACCACCATTTACATTTGCATCATAAAGACAATCGCAGGTATACTCCCAAAGTGTTTTTCCGGTTTTTCCGTCTATTTTTCTAACGATAGATGGGGATGTTGTCTTTCTTTTATCAACTTCATTCCCAATATATAGATAAATATTGTTTTTCTCTTCATCAAGGCCTATTGTTGAGTCGCAATCGTCGATAATATCATGATTCCAAATTGGAGTTAATGTTGTTAAGTCCAAGCATTGAACATTTCCATTGTTGTTTGCAAAATATGCAAAATTTTTGTATATCGTAAGAGAATTTTCCATTCCACCAGCTTTGCCATTAACAAGATATCTATACCTTGTAGTATTAGGGTTAATACTAATAGTACCATTTATTTCATCATAGTTTGTATTAAGTTTTGAAACGTATATGATTCCATTTTCTCCTGGAAGAATTAGTGTATCATTTTTGGTATCAATCAATGGATTACCATCGAAAGCACCCCAACCAATATATGCGAATTTGTCACGTCCATTTATAAAGTATAATTCTTGACCAGTAATTAGGCTAAAAATTCTATAACCATATTCCACAGGGTCACCACTGACAGCATTTATACCTTGTCCTACATATAAAAGAGGATAGCCACGCGGATCTATAGTAATACTACCTTTTATGGAACTTGGAACTTTTATCGAAGGTCTTGAATTTTCACCTGTTTCTAAATCATAAAAATGAATATGGCTATCCAATGCTCCGTATATTACTTCTACAAAATCTTCTTTATTCTTGAACTTATCATATAAATTCATTTGATTTCTTACTTTTGAGTCCCATTTTACAATGGAAGGTTGACCATTCCAGCCAACACCAGTCCAATTATCAGTTTGACCTATACTTACAGTCCAAACTTTTGAAAGCTTTTTTTCAATTACATCTAATTTGCCATAAAAAGCAGTATCGCGGTAATTGTTACCTCTGAATGTTGTTATTCCTTCAACTTTGTTATATGTTGAAGAATCACCAATGTAGATATTAGATGAAAAAACTTCACCACTAGGTGTTTTTATTTGATATGTGCACTTTTGCTTTTCTACATCTCCAGAAGTAATTTCTTTGAGTGATTGCTGTTCATCGTTAACTGTATTATTAATTTTCTCATCAGTATTTTTCTCATTATTTTTTTGTTTGTTGTCACCTGAGTCAGGTTGTGGTTGAGTTATAGTACCTTTTGGGTCTATTGCTATAGTACCTTTAGTAAATATGGAATTTATTTCAAGGCATGTTACAAATGTTAAATAAACTATAAATATGCAAATAAATGCTTTATGCAAAAACTTTTTCATAATAATATTCCTCCTATGTTTGCACAAAAATATCATACAGAATTCGACATAAAAAAGCAATATTTTAGTATTATGTTTTATTATTTAATAATCAAAAAAATGAAAATTCTGCTTTTAATTTTTTCGCCCCCTCAAGAGTTTTTGACTAAAAGAAAATTTTTCACATAAATAAGATAACACATATCATTTCTTACTCTTTGTTACTATAGTTATTACAATTCTAGTCGCTATTGCAAACAAACTTATTCCACAGATGACACTAATTAAATTTGAAGCTTCATTAATGATTAGTGGCTTGCTGTTATTTGAGTAATTAAATACAGTTAATGCTGTTATAGATGCAAGATTTGTATATTTTAAAGCAAGGAACGTATATAATGACGCTATAATGCCGTGAAGAAATTTCCCTAATAGATATGGTTTTATCGATAAATTGTTTTTTGAAATAATACTTGAAACTTGCATTAGCACTGAGATGCCACCAAAACCAAGCAAAAAGGCTGCAATGCAAATCTCTGTTATAGTTGCTTCAAGATTAATGCTAGTTAATGTTTTTAATCCATTAGTAACTTCAAGGATTCCTTTTAAAACACTAATTGTATATATATATGATATGTTAAACACATCTAATAAAGGTGCTACTAAATGCACAACATATGTGAAAAAACCTATTTTTTCTAAAATATTGCTTAATACTGCAAAAAATATAATATAACCGACAAATTAATAGTAAAGTGGATATTGCATCTTCGATTGCTTTTCCTATGAAAAGCCCTAGGTTTGATAGACATAATTTTTCATTATTGTTTATTTTTGTTTCTTTATGTGTTATAATGTCACAAGAATTAGGTGATTTCTTTGATTTATATTTCTTGAAGATTAGCCCAACAGTTAAACTTGCTAAAAAATGCGTAATAAGAAGAGTGCTTCCTATTTGAGGGTTATTAAACATGCCAATTCCAATTGCACTTACGATAAATAGTGGACCGGAAGTATTTGTAAATGAAAGTAGTCGTTCAGCTTCTTGCTTTGTACATTCACCACTTTCAAATAATTCATTACTGATTTTGGCACCGACAGGATAACCGGAAGTTATTCCAAGTGCAACAGCAAACGCACCACAACCAGGAATATTAAATAGTGGACGCATAATTGGTGTTAATAATTTACCGCATTACATTAATAAAATTTGTGTTTTTTAGTAGATTTATGCAAATCAAAAATGGTAACAAGGATGGTACTAGGTTATTTACCCATAGCATAAATCCTTCTTTTGCGGCTAAATATGTACTATTTGAAAATATAATTATACATATCATTATTCCAAGAAGTATGCAAGTTAATAAATATTTTCTAAAATTAATAACTTTAAAACTTGAGTCCTTTGGAATCACTAGATAAAGCATAGCTAAAAAAATAAAAAGAATAAATTTTAACAAATTAATCACCTTTTAAAAAATATGTTTAGGAGAAAAATAATATGATTATTTCTGATAAATGGAAGGACTATGAAATACTTGACATGGCTGATGGCGAAAAGCTTGAAAGATGGGGAAATATAATTTTGATTAGACCAGATCCACAAATAATATGGAAAGAAAAGTTTAGACCAGCATTATGGAAAAAAGCAAATGCACATTATCACAGAAGCAAATCTGGTGGTGGTGAATGGGAATATATAAAGAATGTTCCAAAGGTTTGGCAGGTTAGATATAAAGATTTAGTATTCAATTTAAAACCTATGGGCTTTAAACATACTGGTCTGTTTCCGGAACAAGCAGTCAATTGGGACTTTATGATGAATAAAATAAAAAATGCGAAGAGGCCCATTAAAGTATTAAATCTATTTGCATATACAGGTGGAGCGACTGTTGCTTGTGCATCAGCAGGTGCATCTGTTTGTCATGTTGATTCATCAAAAGGGATGACAGCATGGGCAAAGGAAAATGTTGCTTCTTCTGGTTTGTCAGATAAACCTGTTAGATTTATTATTGATGATGTAATAAAATTTGTTCAAAGAGAAATAAGAAGAGGAAATAAATATGATGCAATCGTTATGGATCCACCATCATACGGAAGAGGTGCGAATGGAGAAGTGTGGAATATAGAAGAAAGTTTGTATATGCTAGTTGAGCTATGCAGCAAAATATTATCGGATAATCCACTGTTTTTCTTAATAAATTCATACACAACAGGTTTGTCTCCAACAATCCTTGCTAATATATTGAGTATGATAATAAAAAAGAAGGGTAAAGTATCTTGTGGTGAAGTTGGTTTGCCAATGAAAGATAGTAGCATGGTGCTTCCTTGTGGAATATATGGCAGATGGGAAAGTCTATAAAGGAGATTAAAATGTTAAAAGTTATATACGAAGATAATCATGTGATAGTTGTAGAAAAGCCTTGTAACATACCTTCTCAGGCGGATAAAACTGGAGATAAGGATATGTTAACATTAGTTAAAGAATATATAAAACAAAAATATAATAAACCTGGCGAAGTGTATGTGGGGTTAGTACATAGGTTAGATAGACCTGTTGGTGGAATAATGGCCTTTGCCAAAACTTCTAAAGGAGCTTCACGACTTTCTGATTCGATTAGAAAAAAAGAATTTTCAAAAACATATCTTGCTGTTGTGAATGGCAGTATTGATGAAAAAAATGGGACTTTAGAAGATTATTTATATAAAGATGAAGCATTAAATAAGAGTATGGTTGTGTCAAGCAAGAAAATCGGAGCTAAGCAAGCAGTGTTGCACTATGAGGTTATTGAAGAGAAAGATGCTAAATCATTAGTAAAAATAAAATTAGAAACAGGTAGACATCATCAGATAAGAGTGCAATTTTCACATTTTGGGCATCCACTAGTTGGTGATCAAAAATATGGAAAAGCAGATAATAACACACAGATTGCATTATGGGCGTATAAACTAGAATTTAAACATCCTACGAAAGATGAAATACTTAGTTTCGAGTGTTTGCCAAAGAAAGTAGGCCCATGGAAGGATTTTGCATTTATAAAATAACAATTAAATTAAGGAGATTTTATGAGAAAAATAATTGTAGAAAAAGATTGTAAAAAAATATCAACATATCTGCAAAGCAAGTTTAATCGATTACCTAAAGGTGCAATTTTTAAAGCACTAAGAAACAAGGATATAAGGATAAATGATGTAAAAACATCTGAAGATGTTGCAATAAAAGCAGGTGATGAATTAACAGTATATATAACAGATGACTTATTATTCGGAAATGTTTCAATAACAAGAGAACAAGTTGCGTATGAGGATGAAAATATAATTGTAGTATGCAAACCTCAAAATATGCTTGTGGTTTCAGAAGAAAATGATATAGGTTTAGATAAACTTGTTTCAAAACTGATTGGAATTCCTGTGTATCCATGCCACAGACTAGACAGAAATACTGCAGGTCTTGTGATATTTGCAAAGTCACATGAGATAGAAGAGATTGTTTTTAAAATGATTAAAAATCATGATATAAAAAAGTTGTACAAATGTACTGTTTACGGAAAACCAAAGAATAAGAAAGCAACACTTAAAGCATATTTGTTTAAAGATAGTAAAAATAGTATGGTTTATATAAGTGATGAAAAGAAAAAAGGCTATACGGAAATAGTGACTAAATACACGGTATTAAATTATAACAATGATAATACTACAGATTTAGAAGTTGAACTTGTTACCGGAAAAACACATCAAATAAGAGCACATTTGGCTCACATAGGTTATCCAATTGTGGGAGATGGAAAATACGGAATCAATGATGTTAACAAAGAACATAAAGTTACTTGGCAGAAGCTTATTGCGTATAAATTAATATTCTTAAATGCGACAGACAAGTTAGCATATTTAGAAGGAAAAGTAATAACGGCAAAAATATAAATTTGTGGTATAACACAAATAAAGAATGAAGTCATAAAAATTATTGCCATTACTTGATACTTCTTTACCAATATAGTATACTTTTCGTGTTAGGTAGGTATATTACAAAAACTTTGAGGGGGAATTAGAGTGAATATTTGGCATGACATAGATCCAAAAAGAGTAACGCCAGAGGTATTTACTGCGGTTGTAGAAATTCCAAAAGGTGGAAAAAATAAATATGAATTAGATAAAGAAACGGGTTTATTAAGATTGGATAGGGTTTTATACACGGCGACACATTATCCTGCAAATTATGGATTTATTCCAAGAACATATGCAGAAGACCATGATCCGCTTGATGTATTAGTATTATGCCAAGAGGAAATAGCACCACTTACGCTAGTTGAATGTTTTCCTATTGGCGTTTTGAATATGATAGACAATGATGAACAAGATGAAAAAATAATTGCAATTCCTGTGAAAGAACCAACTTTATCAGGATATAAAGATATCTCTGATTTGCCTGCACATTTATTCAATGAAATATCTCATTTCTTTGAAGTATATAAGTTTCTTGAAGGCAAACATACAGCGATTCAAGAAATATCTGATGCTAAAGAAGCAATAAAATGTATTTCAAAATGCATGGAGAACTACGAAGCCATGTTTGGAAATAAAATTGAAAGGAAATAGAAAGTAATGTTGGTAGAAAGGATTGTTTATAGTTTACTTTGCATAGTGCTTATGGGCTATACAATGAAAAAAAGTTTTAGGGATAAAAGTGAAGTTTATTTGATACTTCTAGGCTTTCAAATAATATCCACACTTATACAAGTATTATCACTTATAAAGGGAGCTTACCCTAATTATATTATGCAAGCATTTATAGTTATATTTGCTGTACTTGTACCTGCTTTAATATTTTTGTCGGAGTATTTGTCACTAGATTTAGTAGAGCTTTTTGAAATAAAAGCCGGTGATATTCACTCAAAAAGTGGAAATTATGATAAAGCTATAGAAAGCTATAAGAAAGCACTTGAACATAATCCTAAAAATAGTGAAATATTTGTTAAACTTGGAAAGTCATATAATGCTATAGGCGACAGAAGAACGGCGTTTGATAGATTTGCAAAAGCTGTCGAACTAAATAGAAATGATTATAATTCATATTATGAGATTGGAATTATTTTTAATGAGTTAAATAAGAAGAATGATGCACAAGTTGTACTTGATAATGCACTTAGAATAAAACCAGATTTTACTCCTGCATCTGAGCTATTAGCTCTTGTACTATGTTCTCAAAATAAGTATGATGAAGCAATTCATGTCTATGAAAATGCTATAAAATATGATTCAGATAATTATCAACTTTATTATAGTTTGGGCATTGTTAGAACAGAGCTAAGAGACTTTAATGAGGCTTTAGAAAGTTATAAAAAGGCAATAGATTTAAAGCCTGACTTATATGAGGCATATTTTAGTATGGGGCAAATATACTTCTTAAGGGGAGAATTTGATGAGGCTGAAGAATATTTCAATAAAGTTCTTCCAGATAAAGAAATGGCTGCGAAGGCATATTATCAGTTGGCGAAAATATATATATTGAAAAATGACGAGATTAAAGCTGTTTCATATATTGAGTATGCTATAAATATAGATCCAACTTATAGATATAAAGCGGAAACGGAACCACTATTTAAAAATATTAAAGAGTATCTTGAAGGTATACATATGGTTTCGCAAGCTCAAATGAAGTTAGAAAAAGCAATTGATGAAAAAGTGAAAAAAGAATATGAAAAAGAAGAAATTAATGAAAATAATACAGAAGAAATGAATGATGATGTGGAATTTAATTTCATGGATAAATTCAAGTAATTTCAGGAGGAAAATTTATGAACTTTACAATATTACAAGCTGTTTTTTTAGGGGCTGTACAAGGTTTAACAGAACTTTTGCCAATATCTAGTTCTGCACATTTAAAAATATTGCCATGGCTTTTATGGAATATTGATGATATAGGTGCATTTGATGTCGCACTTCATGCAGGTACATTACTTGCAATTGGAATTTTCTTTTTCAAGGATTGGCTTGACCTTTTAGTTGGAGCATACAAGTCTGTTTTAAAAAAAGAAAAAAATTTTGAAGGAAAAATGTTTTGGTATATTGTACTTGCAACAATACCAGGAGGAATAATTGGATTCATATTAGATAAATTTTGTGGCGATTTCTTAACGAAACCTGCTATTATAGCAACTGCATTAATTGTGATGGGTATAGTTTTATATTTTGTTGATAAAAAATCAAAATCAACAGTAAAATATAAAGATATGACATTAAAACAAACTTTTTTGATTGGTCTTTCACAGTCTTTAGCATTTATACCAGGTGTTTCTCGTTCGGGAATAACTATGACAACCGCTAGAGCAATGGGAATTGAAAGAGAGTCTGCTGCCAAATATTCTTTTATGCTTTCGGCTCCAATAGTTCTTGCAGCAACAATATTCAAATTAGATGAGTTTGTATTTTCAATTCCATTTTTTGTTGGAGTTCTAACAAGTTTTGTTGTTGGATTATTGGTGATAAAGTTTTTACTTTCATACTTGAAGAAAGGCGACTTCAAAGCTTTTGCTATTTATAGAATTATATTTGGACTTATAATTTTTGCAAAAATATTGTTTTTTTAATGTAAAATAATGTAGTATCATAGTAAGGAGATGATTAGATGGTACTTATCGAAGGAAAAAAAGTAGCAGAAAAATATAGAGAACAGTTAAAAGAAGCGATTCAAATGCTGGATAAAGAGCCAGGCCTTGCCGTTATAAGAATAGGTGATGATGCAGCGTCTTCTATATATGTTAGGCTAAAGCATAAAATGTGTGATGAATTAGGAATAAACTTTGTTGAATATCATTTACCAGAACAAATAACACAAAGCGAACTTATAGAACTTATTAATAAATTAAATGCAGATGAATCAATAAATGGAATATTATTGCAAAGTCCAATACCATATCATTTAAACATTCTTGAGGCTTTCAAAACAATATCACCAGAAAAAGATGTTGATGGCTTTAGTCCTTTGAATGTCGGTAAATTGACTCAAGGTCAAGACTGCTTCGCTGCTTGTACGCCGCTTGGAATCATGCACTTGTTAAAAGATTATAATATAGATGTTGAAGGAAAACATTGCGTAGTTGTTGGAAGAAGTAATATTGTTGGCAAGCCTATGGCTGAATTATTGCTAAATGCTGATGCAACAGTTACTATATGTCATTCACATACAAAGAACTTGGCAGATATAACTAAGACAGCAGATGTTTTAGTTGTTGCGATAGGAAATCCCAAATTTATAACAGCTGATATGGTAAAGGAAGGTGCGATTGTTATCGACGTTGGAATAAACAGGTTGAAAGACTCAAAAAAGATAGTGGGAGACGTTGATTTTGAAAATGTTAAAGATAAATGTAGTTATATAACACCGGTGCCTGGTGGAGTTGGTCCGATGACTATAATAACACTTATGGGCAATATAGTAAAAGCATATAAAAACCAGAATACGAAACAAGAAAGATGAAAATCTCTCGCATAAAATATTAGAGGGGCGTAAATAGACTAAGGACTAGTCTGTTTGTGTCCCTTATTGCGTTTATGAAAGGAAGTGTGACGTTGGATTATTGGATATGGTATTCAACTATAAAAATAAGTGCGTATACAAAATTAAAATTGCTGGAATATTACAGAGAACCAGAAAAAATTTTCAATTTATCTGAAAAAGAATTCTCTAAGTGGCAATATAGTAATATTGATATTTACACAGCAATTTGCACTAATAAAAACGAAGAAATGATTACTAAGATGCAAGAATACATGAAAAGAAAAAATATAAAATACATTACTATTTATGATAAAGAGTATCCAGAAAATCTTAAGAATATATACGATCCACCAGTATTACTTTTTTATGCGGGAAACATAAAGCTAATAAATAATAAAAGTATTTCTATTGTTGGTTCGAGAAATCCAAGCTCGTATGGAATAAAGGAAGCTTATAATATATCGAATGAATTATCAAATAAGTACACGATAGTAAGTGGACTTGCAAAAGGAATTGATGCTACAGCACATAATGGAGCCTTGAAATCAAAGAACAATACAATTGCAGTTTTGGGTTGTGGCGTGGACATTATTTATCCAAGAGAAAACATGAAATTATACAATGAAATTTTAAAAAGAGGATTAATTATTTCTGAATATCCTGTTGGCGAGAAACCGTTTTCTAATAATTTTCCTGCTAGAAATAGAATTGTTAGTGGATTATCTGAAGGTGTAATAGTTGTTGAAGCTGCACCTAAAAGTGGTACTCTTATTACAGTTGATTTTGCACTAGAACAAGGGAAAAATATATATGCTGTCCCAGGAAATATAGATTCATACTTGAGTTTTGGAACAAATGAACTAATAAAGAATGGTGCAATTCCATATACTTGTAGTGACGATATACTTCAATAATTCATTTCAAAAAAACTCTGAAACACTATTGAGGTGGCACTTTTAAGATATGCTTGATTGCATAACTATATATGTAAAATAAATGTAATATTGTTTACTTTTTTATATTAGTGTTATATAATATTTTCGTAAAATTTAAGGAGGCGAAAAGATGCCAAATACTAGTGAATATAGTAATTTTAAAAGACATAATAAAAAAAGTAAGAAGAAAAATAAAAAAACTAGTCACAAGATTTTAAAAGCATTTCTAATTACATTTTTAATAATGATATTAATTGGTATAGGACTGGCAGTTGGTTTTGTTATGTCAGTACTAAATGGTGCTGGTGGATTATCAAAATCGGATTTTGAGATTAGTTCTCTTACTACAGTTGTATATGATAAAGATGGCAAAGAATATGCAAGTTTATACAGCTCTGAAAACAGGATGTATTCATCACTTAGCGAAATGTCACCATACTTACCAAAGGCTGTTATAGCAATAGAAGATCAACGTTTTGAAACTCATATGGGAATTGATGTGAAACGTACTGGTGCTGCAGTTGTTAATTGGTTGTTAAAAGGAAATTCTGATTTTGGTGGAAGTACAATAACACAGCAATTAATAAAAAAAGTAACTAAAGATGACGATCGTAGCTGGCAAAGAAAAGCGAGAGAAATTGTAAGAGCTGTCCAACTTGAACAATGGTTATCTAAAAACCAGATTATTGAATTGTATCTAAATTTAATATACTTTGGTGAAGGTGCATACGGTGTAGAAACAGCTGCTTATACTTACTTTGATAAGAGTGCAAAGGATTTATCAATTGCAGAATGTGCACTAATTGCTGGACTTATACAATCACCAGAAGGAAGAAATCCATATAAAAAACCAGAAGCTGCTAAAGCACGTCAAGAGACTGTTTTAGCCAAAATGTATGAGTTAGGCTCTATATCGAAAGAGCAATACGAAGAGGCAAAGGCTCAAGAGCTAGTATATAAAAAAGGTGTCTTGGACCAAGGTTTGAGTAATTCATATTTTGTTGATGCAATTGTTGATGACTTAATTAATGAACTTCAAAAGCAAAAGGGTGTAACAAAAATAATGGCTCAAAAGATGATATATTCAAATGGACTTAAGATATATTCAACTATCGACCCTAAGATACAAGAAGCTATGGAAACTGTATACAAAGATGAAAATTATTTTAAATTATCAAATGGAAAATATGATCCAGACTTGCAATCGGCAATGGTAATAATCGATTATAGAACAGGTAATGTGGTTGGACTTGTAGGAGGTGCTGGAGAGAAAACGACACAACGTGGATTAAATAGAGCAACTATGGCAAAACGTGCACCTGGTTCAACAATAAAGCCGCTTGCGGTATATGCGCCTGGTATAGATTCTGGTATATTTACTGCAGCTACAACTTTTGACGATATTCCGACAACATTTAAAGTTGGAACTACAGTTTGGAAGCCTTCAAATAGTTATAAGGGATATAGAGGATTGACCTCAGTTAGAAAAGGTATTGAAATATCAAGTAATATAATAGCTGCTAAAGCGTTTATGGAAGTTGGGGCAACAACTTCAATGACATATCTAAAGAAATTTGGAATAAGCACCCTTACAAATGCTGATGCTGTTCCTGGTGCTCTTGCACTTGGTGGACTTACACAAGGTATTTATCCTATTGAGCATGCAGCTGCTTATGGTACACTTGCAAATAGTGGAATATACTTGTCGCCAAAACTATACACAAAGGTATTAGATAAGTATGATGAAGTATTGATTGAAAAAACTAGTGAACTAAGAGAAGTAGTTTCTCCTCAAACAGCATATATTGTTACTAGTATGCTTAAAGATGTTATTACAGGAATTAGTGCAACAGGAAGTGCTGCAGCATTACCAAATATGAATGTTGCTGGTAAGACTGGAACAACAAATTCTTCTAAAGATAGATGGTTTGCTGGATACACTCCATACTATGTTGGTTCTGTTTGGGTTGGATATGACCAGCAAAAGGTAATTAGTGTTTCTGGAAACCCAGCTGCAAAAATCTGGAAAGCTGTAATGCTTAAAGTACATGAGGGATTGCAAAACAAAGCGTTTACAAAGCCAGAAGGAATTGTTGAACGTGAGATCTGTGTTGATTCAGGTCTACTTGCAACTGATTTGTGTAAAGCAGATAGAAGAGGCGACAGAACAAAAACAGAAATCTTTGATAAAAATAATGTACCAACAGAAGAATGTACTACACATGTGTATGCAACTGTTTGTCCAGAAACATTTAAGAAACCAAATTCAACGTGCTTAAAGACGGTTGGTACAATTCAAATTGTATGTATTGATAAAAATTATACTGAAAAACCTTCAGTACTTCCAAACGATTTTGATTATGTAGTACCAATGGATTATTGTGAATATCATTATGCTGAAAAGGACGAAAATGGAAACTATATAACTTCAAATGATACTACAGAAGATAGTAATAATTCAGGAAATAGTGAGAATAATAATGACGAAGAAAAAACCTTTTGGTGGGAAAACTAAAGATTAGGAGGAATTAATATGGTAAGGAAAGTAGGAATATTGACAGCTGGAGGAGATTGCCCAGGTCTTAATGCTGTTATAAGAGGAATTGTAAAAACGGCAGAATATGCTGGAGTTGAAACGTATGGCTTTTTGGAGGGCTACAAAGGATTACTTGAAAATAGATATATTAAATTAGATTCGAAAATAACAAGTGGAATAATTTCGAAAGGTGGAACAATTCTTGGCTCGAATAATAAAACAAATATATTTGCAATTCCAGAAAAAAATGACCTTGGCGAAACGATATATGTTGATAGATCTGTAGAAGTCGTAGATAGACTAAAAAAAGAAAATTATGATTGTATGATTATAATAGGCGGGGATGGTTCATTAAAGTCTGCTAGAGATTTTACGAGAATTGGACTAAATGTTATAGGAGTTCCTAAAACAATTGATAATGACGTACCATATACAGATACTACTTTCGGATTTTATACAGCAGCAGAAGTTGCTACTGAAGCTGTTGACAGAATTAAAACAACAGCAGAATCACATGGAAGAATAGTTGTTCTAGAAGTTATGGGAAGATATGCAGGCTGGATTGCTTTGGCTGCTGGAATTGCTGGTGGAGCCGATACGGTACTAATACCAGAAATACCATATGACTTGAATGCTGTTGTAAATAAAATTAAACAAAGAAGAGAAAAAGGAAAAAAATATAGCATAATAGTTGTCGCAGAAGGTGCTAAGCCAATAGGTGGTGGAATGAGTATAAGAACTACGATTGGTGATAGTCCAGATAGTTTAAGACTTGGTGGTGCTGGTGACTATGTTGCTAGAGAAATAGAAAAATTAACTGGTATCGAAGCAAGATGTACAACACTTGGCTATTTACAAAGAGGCGGCGATACAGGAACATATGATAGAATACTATCAACGGAATATGGTTCTATGGCTATGAAACTTGCAATTGACGAAAAATTTAATGAAATGGTTACTTTACTAAATGGCAAGATTACACATGTTTCATTAGATGAAGTTGCAGGAAAAGATACTAAAGTTGGCGAACAATCATCTAATATTAAAAGAGTTGATTTAGATGGTGATTGGGTTCAAACAGCAAGAAGAATTGGAATATGCTTAGGCGATAAATAATGGAGAGTGAGTGTAAATTGTATTACAATAAAAAACTAGAAGAGTTTAAAGAATATATAAAAGGTAAATATGTTGCGATAATGGGAATGGGTGTTAGTAACACCCCTCTCATTAGATATCTAATGGATTTAGATGCCAATATTACGGTTTTTGATAAAAAGACAGAAGACGAACTTGGTAAATCTCTTATAGAAGAATATGTACTTCAAGGTGTACAATTTTCATTAGGTGAGAATTATTTGGATAATTTGCATGGATATGATGTTATTTTTAGATCACCAGGCATTAGGCCAGATATTCCACCGATACAGAAAGAAGTCGAAAGAGGTGCAATACTTACATCTGAAATAGAAAAATTGATTGAACTTTGTCCATCAAAAGTGATTGGTGTAACTGGAAGTGATGGAAAAACAACAACAACAACTTTAATATATATGATGTTAAAAGAAGAGGGATACAATTGCTATCTTGGAGGAAATATAGGAACACCATTGTTTGCTAAGATTGATGATATGACTCCAGAAGATACAATTGTTCTTGAACTTAGTAGTTTTCAACTTATGACCTTAACCAAAAGCCCTAATATAGCGGTTGTTACAAATGTTTCGCCTAATCATTTGGATATACATAAATCATATGAGGAATATATCGAGGCTAAAAAGAACATATTTAGATTTCAGAACGAAAATGATGTTGTTGTATTAAATTACGATAACGACATAACTAAAGACTTTGCTTTTGAGGCAAAGGGAGAAGTGAGATTCTTTTCTAGAAAACAAGAACTTGAAAAAGGAGTCTTTGTTGAAAATAATGGTATAAAAATATTAGACGAGAATGGAAAAAAAGAGATAATAAACATTGATGATATTTTACTACTTGGAATGCATAATGTAGAAAATGCTTGTACGGCAATTGCGGCAGTTAAAAATCTTGTAAGTACGGAAACAATAGTTAAAGTGTTAACTACTTTTAAAGGTGTTGAGCACAGAGAAGAATTTGTACGAGAGCTTAATGGGGTTAAATGGTACAATGACTCAATAGGAAGCAGCCCAACTAGAACTATTGCTGGTCTTGCAAGTTTTAAAACAAAAGTTGTATTAATAGCTGGTGGATATGATAAGCACCTCGATTATACAGACATGGGAAAATATATATTAGATCATGTTAAAGTCTTAATACTTATGGGGCAGACAAAAGACAAAATAAAAAATGCCACATTACAAGAAATAGAAAAAAGAGATAATAATATTGATTTGCCAATATTTGAATGCTCAACATTGGAAGAAGCAGTTAAAATTGCATACGAAAATTCAAAAGACGGCGACATAGTTTTCTTTTCACCAGCAAGTGCAAGCTTTGATATGTTCAAAAACTTTGTTGAAAGAGGAAAAAAATTTAAAGAAATAGTAAATAATCTGTAAAAATGCTTGAAATAATTACAATAAATGTATAAAATAAACACAGAAAATAGTTATTCTATTGATACAAAAGAAAAGGGGAATGACAAATGGGCATATTTAGTAAGTTTTTTGTTTCCTTTGGAACAAGTAAAAATAAATATTTACCAGCACCGTCTAACAAAAATAGTACTAATTTGATAATAGGAGATATAGCTGAATGTTCGGCGACACCATACAAGACAATAGCTTCATTCGATTTAAATCTTGAAGCTCCTAAGTATGTTGGAGCAATTCCTGATGCTACGATTAAGTTTTATCCTTTAGATTAGTGCTTGACAAAATGAATAAAAGAGTATATAATTTCTGACAGTTGACACTGGATTACTGTTAATTATTTAAATATAATCAAATAAAAATTGACCTAGAGGAGGGAAATATAATGGCACAACCAAAAAGAAGATGGTCTAAAGCTAGAACTGGATTAAGAAGATCTACTTGGAAATTAGAAAAACCAAGCTTTACAGAATGTTCACATTGTCATGCACCAGTAGAACCACACAGAGTTTGCAAGAACTGTGGCTACTATGATGGCAAAGAAGTGATAGCTGCTAAAGAAAAAAAAGCTAACTAATAATGAATTTAAGGCAACCTTTCATAAAAGAGTTGCTTTTTTTCTGTTTTGAGGATGTGATATATTTGAAAAAAATACCTATAAAAAGCATTGTACTAGGCTCGATAGCTGAAGAAATGGAAGTTGAGGCTGGCGATTTCTTACTTTCAATAAATGATGTTGAAATAAAAGATATATTAGATTACAAGTTTCAAATATTTGATGAATATATAGTTGTTACTATTGAAAAAGCAAATGGCGAAGTATGGGATTTAGAAATAGATAAAGAAGAAAACGAGGACTTAGGACTTGTTTTTGAAGAGCAATTAATAGATAAAGCTAGAAGTTGTGCTAATAAATGCATCTTTTGTTTTATGGATCAATTACCACCAAAAGTAAGAGATACTCTAATTTTTAAAGATGATGACTTTAGATTATCTTTTATGACAGGAAACTATGTAACATTAACTAATTCCGGATATAAAGACTTGGATAGAATAATTCAATATCATTTAAGTCCTATCAACATTTCTGTGCATGCAACAGATGGTGAAGTTAGAAAGATGATGCTTAACAATAAAAATGCGGATAAAATATTAGATTATATAAAGTATTTAACAGATAGAGGAATACAAGTAAATGGCCAGATTGTTTTATGTCCAGAAATAAATGATGGAAAAGTGTTAGATAAAACAATAGAGGATTTATCAAAGTTTTATCCAAAGCTTTTATCAATTGCAATAGTACCGGTTGGTTTGACTAAATATAGAAAAAATTTGTACAATCTTACAACTTTTAATAAAGAATCTGCAGGTATGGTCATAGATCAAGTTGAAAAATGGCAAAAATATTTTAAAAAGAAAATAGGGACAAACTTAGTATTTGTTGCAGATGAATTTTATGTTAAAGCAGAACGAGACATCCCTGAATATGAAAGATATGAAAATTTTGACCAACTAGAAGATGGAATAGGATTACTTGCATACTTTACAATGAATTTTAATAGGTCCTTAATGAGGTTTAAACCACGCAAAATTGAAAAAATTGTATCATTAGCCACAGGAACAAGTGCATATAAATTTATTCGCGAAAAAGCAGATATTTTAGAAAAAACGTTTGAAGGACTGAAAATAAACGTATATCCGATAATAAATAATTTCTTTGGACCTAACATAACTGTTACAGGTCTAATCACAGGTGGAGATCTTATAGATGAATTAAATGGAAAAGAATTGGGCGATTATTTGGTACTTGACAGAAAAATGCTTAAAGACGATGAATACATATTTTTGGATGATGTAAAATTAGAAGATGTTAAAAAGGCACTTAATACTAAGATTGTGCTTTCACCATCATTAGGAGAAGGCTTTATACGAGCTATAATAGATGGAAAAGGAATATAAAAAGAATTGTTAATTAATCAAAGAATATCTATAAAAAAGTAACATAATATAGTTGACATTTTACATAATATGAAATATAATATATTTGGTTCCAAAATATATTAAAAGGAGGACATTAATATGTCTACCAACCAAAATGTTAAATCTGGGAATACCAAGAACCCCAAGGCGTGGATTTTCTTTGCAGTGTTTAGCCTGATTTCACTCGTGTTTACGGTTACTGTTGCACCAAAGTATGGTGTCATCCTCATTGTACTTTCCTCCCTAATGGTATGTTCTTCCATAGTTCTTGCAGTGTGCCTTTACATTGCAAAGTGGACTTTCAAAGATATGCTTTTTGGGACAGAAGAGGAGCGGCGTAAGAGAGAGGAAAAAAAGGCAGCTAAAAAGCAGAAGTCTGATGAAGATTCTGATGGCAATGAAGAGTCTAACGCAGAAGATGAAGTGCCAGAGCAACCTGACGAAGACTTAGAAGATGAAGAATTTGACGAAGATTTAGAAGGTGAAGAACCCGAACAGACAGCTGAAGAAGCTCGTGAGCCTGAAACTCCTGCTAAGGCATGGAATGGTTACAATATCGGTGACGTGTTTGTAAGTGTTCCTGCCAGTTGCATTGGTAACTACATTGGTGCTGTGGCTGAGGCTATCAAACAAGGAAAAGTTGAGCTTGCTCATGGACTTATTCTTGATGATAGCAATGTCGTGAAAATCTCTTTGAAAGAGATGGTTAAATTTGGTTACAAGGCACCTGGTGGTTACAAGATTGATGCAAAGCATGATACTCTTGTAGCCTTGCCTGGAAACATGCACTACGTTGGCAATGGGAAGTTCGAAGTGGATGTGCCTGATGGATTCATCTTGATTGACAAGGGAGAACATGCTGGCGAAATGGTTCCTAATTCTATGGAACTCATCAAGGGGTTGTAATACTTTGCTGTTGTTTGAGGTACTGTTTATAATACGGTACCTCAAACTTCTTGAGTTTAAGAAAGCAAATGAAAGGAGATTATAAAATGTCAGAACTCTTTTCTGATTTTAGCACTCTTGAAACTGTTGAAGAACGGAAAAATGACACTTATAATCAGATTATGTTTGATTCATACTTACGACTTCAAGAGATGGAATACATCTATTTTGAAATTTCTCGACTTACTAGAATAAAGCTATTAGAAAAAGATAAAGAAAAAATCAAAGATGTAATTGGATGGTTTGATGTCGAAGATGGTGTAACTGTGTTTACTATTTCCAAGTGTCCCAATGACAAGAAATTTATCGGAAAGGTAGATTTAGGTTGTGATAACCTTATTTTTTATTGGGGTGCTAATAGGAACAGTGCTTCCAGAAAAAAATACAGTCTTGGTGTTTCTGTAAAGCAAAAGCCTGATTCTGAATTGCATGAATATACAAAGTTACGGTTTAAAGATAGTTTCCCTACATTGTGCAAAGATGTACTTTTGAATATTCATGAAAATTCACAGTCTCAAGTGTATGGCATGGTAGTATATCCTACAGCTGGTGCAATGTACAAAAGTGTGCGTACCAAGAATGGCAAGTGGCTAGTGCAGACACCTAGTGAAAAGGGTCAATTTGTGCCAAACAAAGGAATTGGACTTTTTGTTAGTGATGAAGCTACATTCTACATGTATGAACCTAAGCCTAAGCATATCGTAAGTAGACCTTACAAGAGATGCTTTAAGATTGTTGAAGAGTGAGAATCCCAACAACTAAAACGAATGGAGGCTTAAAAATGAGAAAGTTCTTGGCTATGATCACAATCATCTTGGTAGGAATTTTTGTAGTTTTAATGGTTTTTAGATTGAAATTTATTGCAGTGTTCGGAAAAGTTATTTTTTATATCGGTGCAATACTATTTGCTGTCTATATGTTATTTAGAATTATTTTGTTTATCTCGTGTTGGGTAGAAAAATAATAGGATCTATGCTCTCAAACATTTGTATGTGTTTGGGAGCTTTTTTTATATAATAGGGAAGTAACAAATTTGCAACTTTTTATGTATTAATTTT
>CAVHNT010000049.1:0-6482 GCA_963637565.1 bacterium | reverse complement strand
AGAAACAAATTTGCAACTTTTTATGTATTGATTTTCTTTCCTGTTGTATAAAAAACTTTAATTTATGCGAGAGGTTTTCTTCCTTTCAGTCGAAAACTCTCGAGGGACGAAAGAATGAAAAAAAGGAGCGGAGATAGATAATGTCAGAAACTAAGGCACCAATAAAAATAAATGATGAAGAAAAAGTAATGCTACAAGCAAAGGAATACACCGTTGGACTAAAATACTTTATAAATACCATGGGATGTAAACTTAATGAAAATGATTCTGAAAAGATTGCAGGAATGCTCACAGAAATGGGATACAAAGAAACAGATTCTATTCAAAATGCTAATATAGTCGTGTTTAACACTTGTTGTGTAAGAGAAAATGCTGAGGAAAAGCTTTTTGGAAAACTTGGAGAGTTAAAAAATTTAAAAGAGGCAAATAATATGATAATTTGCCTTGGCGGCTGTATGAGCCAAGAAAAACATATAGTGGATAAAGTAAAGCAAAGTTATAAGCAAGTTGATATTGTATTTGGAACGCATAATATTCATAAACTTCCGGAAATGATTTTAGAAAAATTGGTAAATAACAAAAAAGTATTTGATGTATGGAATATAGATGGCGACATTATAGAAGGATTGCCTGTTAAAAGGACAAATGACAGAAATGCACTCGTAACAATTATGTATGGATGCAATAATTTCTGTTCATATTGCATTGTTCCATATACAAGGGGTAGGGAAAGAAGTAGAAAACCAGAAGACATTTTAAAAGAGATAAGAGAACTTGCAGCTCAAGGGTATAAAGAAATAATGTTACTTGGACAGAATGTAAATTCATATAATGGTGGAGAAGGATATAATTTTTCTAATTTGCTTTATGATATAGATAAAATAGAAGGAATAGACATTGTTAGATTTATGTCACCACACCCTAAAGATTTTACAGATGATGTAATTGACGCTATTGCAAATTGTGACAGCGTGTGCAAGGTTATTCATCTGCCTTTACAGTCAGGAAGCACAGACGTATTAAAGCTTATGAATAGGAAATATACCAAAGAACAATATTTAGCTTTAGTTGATAGAATCAGAAGTAAAGTTAAAGGTGTTTCTTTTACAACAGATATAATAGTTGGCTTCCCAGGCGAAACAGAAGAGGATTTTGAAGAGACTTTGGATGTGGTAAGCAAAGTGAAATTTGATCAAGTATTTATGTTTATATATTCGGTAAGAAAGGGAACAGCTGCGGAAAAGATGCCAAATCGTGTTCCGGAAGAAATTAAATCTGAAAGATTTAATAGACTAAAAACACTTGCAGATTCAATAACGGCAGAAGAAACTAAAAAATACGTTGGAACAATTCAAAAAGTGCTAGTTGAAGGAGAAAGTAAGACAAATAAGAATATGTTAACTGGACGAACAAGAAGTTATAAAGTGGTTAATTTTGAAGGAGATAAATCTCTTATTGGAAAAGAGGTTGAAATAAAAATAACATCAGAGCACACTTGGTTTTTGAAGGGTGAAGTCATTTGATTTAGAATAATATTCTGAAATTAACTTTATATTTGACTAATTTAACTTAATTAGATAAAATCTTATACGTGAGGAGGTTATTTTATGGTTAAAGTAAGATGTAACAATCAAGAATATGAAGTATCAAAAGGAAAAAAGGTAATAGAATTCTTGAAGGAAGATATGAAAATAGATGCAAGCACAATTCTTGCATGTAAAATAGATAATGAAGTAAAATCACTTGATTATGCAATGTGTGATGATGCCAATATAGTACTTATAGATTATACTTTTTCTGATGGAAGCAGAATATATGTAAGAGGGTTAACTTTTATATTAACAAAGGCTTTTGAAGATTTGTATCCAGAAATAAGAATAACTGTTAACTATTCACTTGGACATTCGGTATACTGTGAAACTGTTGATGGAACACAACTGTCTGCTAAAGTACTAGAAAATGTAAAAAAGAAAATGGAAGAAATAATAAAAGAAGATATTCCATTTGTTAAAAGTGAACTACCTGTTGAGGATGCCAAAAAGCTATACATAAGAAATAACAGATTGGATAAAATTGGAATAATTGAAAACAGAATGAAATCACATGTTTCATTATATTCGTGTGGAAAAACAGTTAATTATTTTTATGGCGTAATGCCACTTTCTACAGGATATATGAAGTATTTTGATTTATTACCTTACGAAAAAGGTGTATTGCTTGTTTATCCAAGACGTTCTAATCCAACTGCTATAGAAAAAATAAAAGAAACCAAAAAATTGTATGCAACATTTGACGAATATGAAAAATTGCATAAGATTTTAGGAGTTCAAAATGTTACAGAGCTTAACAACTGGATAAAGAGCGGAAAAATATCAGAGCTTGTTAAAGTATCTGAAGCATTACACGAAAAGAAAATAGCACAAATTGCGGATATGATAGCTGCCGATAAGAGAAAAAAACTTGTTTTAATTGCTGGTCCATCATCATCAGGAAAGACTACATTTGCTCAAAGATTAAGCATACAACTAAGAGTTAATGGAATCACATCTGTAGCTTTATCAATGGATAATTACTTTGTTAACAGAGCTGAAACTCCTTTGGATGAAAACGGCAATTATGATTTTGAATGTATAGAGGCTATAGACTTAAAATTATTTAATGATCAATTAACAGCACTTTTAAATGGAGAAGAGGTTAGTTTACCAACATTTGATTTTACAACAGGTTCAAGAAGATATGATGGAAACATGGCAAAACTTGGAGAAAATCAAGTGCTAATAGTTGAAGGAATTCATGGCTTAAATGAAAAACTTACAGAAGCCATTCCTAGAGAAAATAAATTTAAGATTTATATCAGTGCTTTAACAGCATTAAATATAGACGATTACAATAGAATATCAACAGCAGACTCAAGACTTATAAGAAGAATCCTAAGGGATAGTTCTTTTAGAGGGCATTCACCTGTTTCAACACTTAGAATGTGGCCTTCTGTTAGAAATGGTGAAGAAAAATATATATTCCCTTATCAAGAAGATGCAGATGTAATGTTCAATTCATCATTGGTTTATGAGCCAGCAGTTATAAAGCCTTTCTTAGAGCCAATATTAGCATTGGTTGATAGAAATGAACCAGAATATTCTGAGTCAAAGAGATTATATGAATTTTTAGGATATTTTCTTCCAATAAATGTAGATGAAGTTCCAATAAATTCAATATTAAGAGAATTTCTTGGTGGCGGATGTTTTTATAGATAAAAGGAGTAAATCATGGGAAATTTCACTGTAATAGATGAAGAATTTGTTTGTGAACATTGTGGCAAGAAAGTTGAAAAATTAAACTATACATGTAGAGATCATTGTCCACATTGTTTATATGCCAAGCACGTTGATATAAATCCAGGTGATAGGCTAGAAGAATGCCATGGTCTACTTGAACCTATTGGAATTGAAAACAATCCTAAAAAGGGGTATGTTATCATTTATAAGTGTCAAAAATGCGGTAAAATTCGTAGAAATATTGCAGCCAAAGATGATAACATGAGTCTTATAATTAAATTATCTGCTAACCCTATGTAAGTTTAACTTTATTAATTTAATAGAATATTATTAAACTCTTCCTAATACTTATGTATTAAAGGAGGAGTTTTTTTATGAAATCAAAATTTGTTTTTATAATAGTCATCTTAATTGTTTTAATAGTTATTTTTAATAAAATTTCTAGCAAAGAAAATAAAGTTGAATTTAAGCCTTTAATGCTTGAGATTGGAGATGAATTTAACGGATTAGATTATAATGATAAAATGCTTGTTGTGAATTATGAAGTTGAAGATGTCACAGGTGATGGAACTAAAGATATGATAATAGTGATAGGAACAAAAGAAAATGTATCGGACACGATTGCAAACAATATAGATATTGTCACATACGATACAGAAAATAAGTCTTTCATTAAGGGAAATTTAAAGAAATGTTCTTTAAATACACCTAAATTATTCTTTAATGATATGGATGCAGACGGAATAAATGAAATAATATTAGTGGGCGACAATGAGGACATGTCAAAAACAATTAGGATACTAACAATTAAAAATGGTGGAAGCAGAGAAATTTTCAAAAACAAAAACAATAAAGGACTTGTGTTTGCAGGAGCATTCCTAGATGGATTCAAAGCACATATGGTTGCTAGAAAAATAAATTTTGAACGAACCTTTGAGATAAACGATAAAAAAGAAAATTATATTACGAGTGGATTTTATGATGAAAGCGGTAGAGTAACAGGAAGCAAAAATAGCATTACAATATCTGGTTTTGTAAACGTTGAATTTGTGGAATTAAATGATTCATATGGACTAAAGACAACACAAAGAATTAAAGGTTTTGACAACCTTGATATATTAGATCAAATTGAAGTTATATGGAAATACGAAAATGGTACTTGGAATATAAAAGAAGCAAAAGGCGAAAAGTTAGGAAACTTACTTTATTAATATGGCTTACCAAATTAACTTTATCCAGTAACACTATTGATACTTGTTGCATAAAATAGAGTATCAAAGTTAAAGCAAAAGGAGGTATATTTAGATGGGTGATTGCAATAATTCAATGACGGAGAATTGTTGTTGCAGTAGCAGATTTTTATTTTTTGTTCTTATATTCTTAATAGTACTTAGAGGCTAATTTATTAGTTTCATTTTTAAAGATTTAATATGGGCGGAGAAAATTAATCAAAAATTTTTTTTGCCCATATTATGCAAATATACAACTGTATAGCCAAGGGTGGAAATACTATGTGAATGAGAGCGAAACAGTAAATGCAGATGTAATAAGTAATTCGGGAGAGTTAGAAATAAAAGTGGCAGACAAGCTATTAAAAATAGAATCAAATGAAGAAGGAGAAATCCAAACAAAAGAAATAATCACTGATATTAACATCAAATACATGGAAGCAATATGCTCCTGGATTTAAATATGAAATGATAAATCGTCTTGATATATCTAACACAATAAAAAACGGTACTAAATCAGCACCATGGAAAATTAAATAAAAAAATGACTCACACTAAACTAAAGTGTGAGTTTTCTTATATGTTTTGTAATATTTGCAATATGAAGTTATCGTACATTTATCGCATAAAGGATTCTTTGCTTTGCAAATTTCACGTCCATGATATACAAGTAAATGATTCATCAATCTCCAGTATTTTTTAGGAAATTTTTTTAATAAATCTTGTTCAATTTTATTTGGATCATTTTCATTTGATAAACCCAATCTATTCGAGAGTCTATGTGCATGTGTGTCAACAGCGATTCCTTGGCAATCGTTAAATGCTTCTAGCATTATTACATTTGCCGATTTTCTACCGATGCCAGATAAAGTTGTTAATTCTTCCATTGATGCGGGTACGATTCCGTTATAATTTTCAATAATTTGAATTGAACATTCTTTTATGTGTTTTGCTTTATTCCTATAAAAACTTATTGAAGATATTAGTTTTTCTATTTCTTTAACTTCCATCTTGGCGAATGCTTGAGGCGTGTTTGCGACATTGAATAAATCTTTTGTAACGATATTTACTCTGGCGTCTGTGCATTGTGCTGATAGCATGACTGCAACAAGTAATTCAAATGGCGTTGTGAAATCTAAAGAACCTTTTTCACCATTATAGCGTTTTGAAAGTTCATTTATTAATTCTTCTGTTTTTTTCATAAATTAATCACCTCATAATAATCACGGATTTAATTTTACCACATATAATATAGTAAATCAAATGGTAAGAGAGGAGATGCCGAAATGAATATATTTAAAAAGACATTTGGTGTGTGCTTAATTGGATTTGGGTGTGGCACGTTATTGGTCTTACTATTACCAATATCTGGATGGGTATTTCGGCATAGGTGTCATTACTTTAATTTTAGGTTTGATATGGCTTTGTAAGTAAAAAGAAAGGAAATGATGGATATGAAGATTGTTGTATATAAGCCTTCTAATTTTATGAGAAAGATATTGCAAATAATATTTGGTGTGAAAAAGAGAGAAAGCACTTAAAACTTACATAAAATGGTAATTTTATCTTGATATAGACATAATTCACCTTCGAAAGTTTAAAAAAATGTTGTCAAAATATAAATAACGTGCTACAATAGTAAAGGACGATTTTAGAATTACCTTAAGGAGGTGCTTAAAATGGCAAGATGCGAAATTTGCGAAAAAGAAAAAGTGTTCTCAATGCAAGTGAGTCACTCACATAGAAGATCTTCAAGAACTTGGAAACCAAATCTAAGAACAGTAAGAGCAATGGTAGATGGCACACCTAAAAAGATGACAGTTTGTTCAAGATGCTTAAGATCAGGATTGGTTGAGAGAGCGTAATCATATTTAATGATTTGAAAGTAGAGAATGGCTTTGATGTCATTCTCTATTTTTATGCAATAGGAAAGTAACAAATTTGCAATCTTTTATGTATTAATTTTCTTTCCTATTGT
>CAVHNT010000048.1:952-5195 GCA_963637565.1 bacterium | reverse complement strand
AAATAGGCATTAATATTCCTGTACATCTCATAATAAATATATTATATCTAATTTTTTAAAATTTATTCAAAAAGGAAGCTGTAAAAAAGTCCCTAACCAAATACAAAAAATGCTTAAAAATCTTTCACAAATTCTTCTTCCACATTTACCATAAATAAGGATGTTCGAAACATTCTATTGCTGTTTCGGAACTAATATCTAGTAACTGTTCTTTATGAAATATAGCATGTGGTCTTTCAATTATATTTCTAAATGGTATTAATAATTGTTTCCAAACATTTCCGTAATCATCAGAATAAATTAAACATAATTAGCACCAACTATGCTTCTTACCTTTGACATCCAAATTAATAATCCATTAATTGTCCAATTATTCTCACAATAATTATTCAACTCCTGTGGCTATTACTGTAACAACAACTTCATCTTCCATATTATCATCAACAACTGTTCCGAATATAACGTCTGCATTAGCATCAACTCTACTATTTACAAGCCCTATGGCAGCATTGACTTCGTTTAATTTCAATGCTTGTTCTCCACCAGTTACATTAAAAATAATTCCTTTGGCATTATCTATTTGGTATTCTGTTTTTCAGTTTCCATTTCTATTTTCATCTCCAGCTTTTACATGATTTTATAAATTTTTATATTCGCTTGCTCTTGTTACTATTTTTATTACCCTCTTTGTTTCTAAAACAGGATATGGTGCATTCTCATAGAAATATTCGTTTTTCTCTTCTACTACCGCCAAACACTTTGTACCAGCTCTATCTACATATACTATGTCACCAACTTTTATACTTTTATCATCTGAAATATATGCATACCTTTTTGAGCTATATGAATCTATATATCTAACTTCAACGTATGTATATTTCTTATTAAAGTCCACCATCTTTATCTTATTAAATGTATTTAATTCTCTTGTTAAATAACTATATAAATTCAATAATTGCTCTCTATCTATAGTAACTCCATACTCTTGCTTTTCATCTAGCTCAATTATTATTTTCATTTTTGTTTCATATTGATAAAATCTGAATTTTACTCTATTTAATTCAACATCTATTGGATATCTATATTTGCTAAATAGCATATTCTCAACGTTTTCAATAATAGTGATTAGCTCTTCATATCTTATTTTTGAAAACGTCTCATAATTCAAGTAATTGTTTTTGATTTTTAATTTTATATTATATTTCTTAAATTTTCTGTACAAGTCAAAGGTTAAGAAACTATCTTTGTTTATTCTTAATATCATTGTCTTTACCTCCTTTCGCTATATACATTTTAAGTCAAAAAAATGCAACGCACAACCCAACTGGTCACGCATTGCATAATTAACAATTACTTTTTAACTATGAATTATATCTTTTGCTTGCTTCTTTTATTATTTTCTTCATTTCATTTCTTAATGATTCTGGCTTTATAACTTCTACCAAATCAATATTTCTCATTGCCCACATTTTAAAGCCTAATTCATTAGTATCCACTTTTAATCTGAAATATTCTTCATTTTTTGGTGTCTTTGATATTGTTACATTTCTTCCAAACGTATCAATTATCGTATCTAGCAAAAGCACATGACATACCGCTTCAATCTCTGACTTTTGCCCACCAAACATTTCTGTTGACGATTCAGCAAAATCTTGAATTTCACTTTTCTTCTTTTTGATTTCTATATCTTCATCAAGAATCTGTATATTCTTCATCCTGTCCAACCTGTAATTATAAAATTTTGTCTGTCCTTCTTTAATTGCTATTAAATAAAATTCCTGCTTACTATATACGATTGCATAAGGGGAAACTGTTGGCGTACTTACAATCTTCTTTTCAATTTTACTTGTTATAGCGTATTTCCAATACTCAAATTGTATTTTCTTGTGCTGATAAATACTATTTGAAATATCTTCAATGTTTTTGATTACCTCAACATTTTCCGTTTTTGAATCATTCGCATATATTCGATACTCTTTTATCTTATCATTCTCATATACAGTTTGGATATTTTTACACTTCCTAATAATATTCTCTGCTATTGATGGAACAATATAATTTGCATAACTAAAATTATCTATGATAGCTCTTATTTCCCCTGGTTCAAAATCAGTTTCAGGATCTCTATGAATATAATAGCCTTTCCCATTGTCCTCTCTAGTACTGATATCATAGTTTAATTTATATTTTAATAGATTAATATTTCTTCTAATGGTTCTTGTATCAATTTCCACATCATACAATTCTTTAACTTTTCTCTGTATTTCTGTAACAGAAAGCATATGATCCATATCACTGTACTTTTTTAGGACATTTAATATGTATAAAACATTTCCATTTTTTTCATATAAATCCATGGCAACTTCTCCTTTTTATTCTTTTGTAAAAATAATATATTCATCTAATATTATAATCTACGTTTAGCAAAATTTAAACACCAAAGATTTTAGTTCGTTAATTTTAACAGCAAATTTGACATTATGTTAATTTTGTGGTACAATTATGTATATCAAATTACTTTGTATATGTCCTCGTAGAGGCAACAAAGTTTCAACATCAACATTAATATGGGAGGATATCATGATGAAACTTTCTACTCTGATTTCGAATGGCACTATCACCGTTGAAGAATTGGCAAATGCCCCCGAACTGATTAAACGGGCAAATCTAGTAACCGACGGACTGAAAGCGTGCACAAAAACTCTTCTTTTTCCGCTAGGGACTGAAGAGCTACACTGCTTTTCGTATACCGACCGAGCTGGTGAATACTCTTCGTGGGGAACTGTTTCCCGTGATGGTACTTTCACATGCTGGTGTAACTGGGGTGGCAACCATGAAATCGGCAGAGTAAATCTCAATAAGCCTGCCGAGGTATTTGTGGCATTCGACGATGATGAATTTGCTAGCGACCTGAAAAGGTTTCTCAAAGAGCAAATTCAAAAAGCATGAACAAAAAGCTATTGGCTTCTGTCCGCTTCGGCGGGCAGTTTTTTTATGTGCGTTTAATATATATATGTGTGGAATGCTGTATAAAAATGAAAAAAATAAACTTCCACATGCCTTATGAATGTAGGAATTTACAGGTTCTTTGATTGCAGGGAAATATTTGAATCAGCGGCCTTCGGGTTATGAGCGCCGATTTTCGGCTTTTGAGAAATTTTGTAAACTTGAGTTTTTGTTAGAATTTGTAGGGATATATCGATTTAGTTAGATTATGGTTTTTGTAAAAATAGGTGTTTTTATGCAACGATTGTCCCCAATTTTCAATGGAAATATATGGAGGTTTGTTGATGCTTTTCAACTAATACTTGGCATTTTAAATAAATAGCATAATATACATCTAAAAATTAACCTAATTGTTCGCACTTAGCAATCACATGCGGATAATTAGGTTAATTTGATTTTTTTATAAAATTCATTGAAATTTTCTTGAATTCATTGTATTATATATAAGATTTAATTCTAATTATTACATTTATATAATTCTTTAATCTTTATTTCTAAATAAATTCCCAAGGAGGTGATACCTATGGATTTATATGATACTCTATCATCTGCTTTTAATGGATTAGCTCACGCTACTTCTGAAATAGATAAATCTTTACACAAAAACAAGCCTGAATTAAAAGATTCTTTTATAGATGATTTCATTCACGAACTCAAAAATTTCCTTTACAATTCTAGAGATATATGTAGGTTGAAGCAAATGCCAGAAAATACTATCTATGAAATTGATGGAGAAAATAATGATTATTTTGTTACTATAGTTGATGAAAAAACTCCCAATTTACCTAAATTAGATGGTGTTGGAGATGAGATTTTTTATATTCCTAAAAGGCTTTGTAATCTAAATATTGATGAATCTTTATATAAAGTAGACGATCTAATTCAAGAAGAAGTTCATTATAAAAATTATTTACAATTAAAAGATGGCATTTACAGAGTTGTTGATGAAAATGGGAATATATTAAAATAAAAAATAGAGAATATCTCTATTCCCTATTAGTTTTTCTTCTCTATTATCTCCATTTACATTTATGTCTGTTTCATTTATTTTTATTGTATTACCATCGCTTGTTATCCATATTGTTCCATTCACATCAGTTCTATATATTTTACTATTTATTGAATTAAGTCTTTCTATTGTATTTTCTGACGGATGCTTACTATATTCTGAATTATTTACAGAAATAATTGAATATGTTGGCAAAATTACATTTAAAAAATTTTCACTTGAACTAGT
>CAVHNT010000048.1:0-942 GCA_963637565.1 bacterium | reverse complement strand
GAACTAGTATTGGAACCGTGATGTCCAACTTTTAATACATCAATTTTTACTAATATTTCTTTATTTAAAAGTTGTTTTTCTACTTTACTTGTTGCATCTCCCATAAATAAAAATTTATTGTCTTTATAGCTCAATTGTATTACTATAGATGTATCGTTATCTCCACTTTCTTTAACCTCTTCTGAATTATCTACACTTAAGACTTTCCAAGTTGCATTGCCTAAACTGTATGTTTGTTCTAAATTTGAAAATATTTTTATCTGCACCTTATCTTTTATTTCACTTTTTGATATAGCACTATGAGGCATATACACATTAGAAACAGTTAAATTATTTACTATTGTCTCAATTCCCCCACTATGGTCATCGTCACTATGAGTTTCTATTAAATAATCTATTTGCTCTATTCCTTGTGCTTTTAAAAATTCTGTTATATATTTTCCATCTTTTTCATTTCCTGCATCTATTAACATTACATCTTCTCCCATTGTTATAAGAGTTGAATCGGCTTGACCTACATTTAAGTAAAAAATATTCAGTTTTGACTTATCTATATTTAAACTGGAATATATATTGTTTGGTTTTTCTTCAGAGTTATTATTGCTATTTGAAAATTCTACATATATAGCACATAATAATATTATTATGTGCTATTATTATTCCTAAAACTATTTTAGCTTTACTATTATTTTTTTGTTTCATTTTTACCTCTTAATTTTATAAAATGTTGGTAAAAAACGATATTTTTTTAAAGTAACATTTTTGTAATTAATCTTTAGTTATAGCATTATTTATCTCATCAAATAATGCTATTCTCTTTGAATATTCTGAACTTTTTAGTTCATTTATTAATTCATTTACTAATCTTTCCCCATCATTCAGTTTATATATTGCTCCAATATAAGTAGCAGCTTTTTTATAATTGTCTCTACTTTTTTCTAT
>CAVHNT010000047.1:0-21775 GCA_963637565.1 bacterium | reverse complement strand
GAAAACTCTCGAGAGTCGAAAGAATGAAAATCGAAGATTTTCATCTTTCTTGTATTCCAAAGCATCGAAGATAATATTAACTGCATCAGAAAAGCCATATTTATAATATTTTTCATTAAAATATGCGAATTGCTCTGATATATTACCTTCAAAATCAAAAAGCATATCTGACAAAATATTCTTTATTTCGCCAGAAAGATTAAGTGATTCAACGTAATTCATGATATTATCAAAAGAATGGTCTTCATCTATTTTTTGTTTCATAAATTCTAAATCATATTCAGATAATATAGCCACATCTTCCATACGAGAATCTAACACAAAATCAAGCATATTCTTTCTATCCATCTGTGCACCTCCCTCCAAATTTTGTTGTATAGTAACTTACAAAAATTAATCATATACAATAGTTCAATAATATTCTTGAATGTGTCAATAATATTCTCGAATGTTGACATAATTTTAAAAATGTTGTAAA
The DNA here is from genome assembly GCA_963637565.1 of bacterium. Taxonomy (GTDB): domain Bacteria; phylum Bacillota; class Clostridia; order TANB77; family UBA1234; genus UBA1234. Next base: position 21,297 of record CAVHNT010000047.1, on the reverse strand, counting down.
ATTGAACTGACATAAAAAGAGAAGGAGGCAGATACAATGAATATCTGTCAAGCAATTTCTGATTTTCTTCGGGTAATCTTGTTGAATGAAATAATGCTGGTTGCGTTTGTTATCTTGATTTTAGTTCAACTTGTTAGAGGGCGCAAGATAACAGGAATGATTAAAACGTACGTTGTTTTTTTGGTGTTGATGTTTGTACTTTCAATTATGGCAGAGGTAATTCCAACGACTATACAGCTTGTTGCGGTTATCATTGTTGCTATTGGCACGTTTGTAGTTCTTACAGCATAAAGGAGGAGTATAATGCTTGAGTTTTTGAGTAGAATTGGTCAATTTATTAATCAAATACCAATAACTGCAATCATTGGCTTTGTATGTATTGTTGCTATTGTGATGATGATACGGGGGAAAAATCCCGGAAGAATTTGGTGGTTCATAAAGAGAGTATTCTGGTTAATAATTCTTGTTGCGACTTTGAATGGATTTGTGCCAAATTGGATTCTGATTACGGTAGCTATAGTTGCTATTGTTTGCGTACTTGCATGGAAGCTTGGAGATGAATAAGACGGCGTACTGCCGTCTTATTTCAGACTGTCGACAAACCTCGTGTGAAAAAGCATGAGGTTTGTCGACAGTCTGAAATATTAAATAATATTAGTTTTTTTGTTTTATTAGTTGTCAGCCAATATTGTTCTAAAAAGTTGATTTTTAGATATTGTTGTTGCATAATTATTTGTGAGAATATAATAAACAAGGGTGTTAATATGAAGCAAAAAGTATTAAATTTTATGGAGAAAATAAAAAAAATATATATTAATGAACCAATAGTTCAAATGGTGGTTATTGCTTTCTTAGTAAATTTAGTTGTAGAGAGTTTTAGTAGACATTCAATAGCTGGTGGATTTGAGCATTTGTTTAATCATCCTGTATTTTTTGGATATAATGTCTTAATAATATTTATGATGTATTGTTTTGGACTACTGACTAGGCGAAGAAGTTCGTGGGTAATGCTAATATCTTCTTTTTGGTTAATACTTGGATGCATTAATGCAATTGTATTGTGTTTTAGAATAACACCACTTTCACTTATAGATTTTTCAATAGCTAAGAGTGGTATTACTATGTTGCACATTTACTTAAATACATTTCAAATAATACTAATGACATTATCTATTATTGCTGTTATAACAGGAATTGTTATTGCTTGGTTAAAAATGTCTAAAAGTACAGTTAAACTAAAAAAAGGAATAATAGTGGTTTGTGTGGTAGTTGTTACCAGCATATTAGCTACAAATGCTTTAACAAGATTTGCTATGGAAAATGGTGTTTTTGCAGTTTTAACTAAAGAATATGATGATGTTGGTTTTGTATATTGTTTCTCAAGAAGTATTGTTGACAATGGAATTGACAAACCTAGAAATTATTCAAAGCTTGCTATAGATTCTGCATTAAAAAGACTTGAACCAATTCAAGAGGATAGTGAATTGAAACCAAATCTAATTATATTACAGTTAGAGTCGTTTTTTGATGTGTCGTATATGAAAAATATTAAGTGTTCAGAAAATCCTATACCCAATTTTACAAAACTAAAAGAAACTTGCTCGTCAGGAAAATTAAGAGTACCTAGTATGGGTGGTGGCACTGCTAACACAGAGTTTGAAGTACTTACTGGAATGAATCTTGATGATTTTGGAATTGGAGAGTATCCTTATCAAACTGTATTAAAAGGTACTCCTTGCGAAAGTTTGGCGTATGCATTTAAAGAAAAAGGCTATAAAACAACAGCGATACATAATCATACAGCAACATTTTATGGTAGAAATAAAGTGTATCCTAATCTTGGATTTGAAACATTCATTCCAGTTGAGTACATGAGTGATGTTGAGAGAAATGAACTTTCGTGGGCAAAAGATAAAATACTAGATAAGGAAATTTTTAAAACATTAGAAGATTCTGAAGAAAGAGACTTTATATTTGCTGTTAGTGTTCAATCTCACGGAAAATATCCTAAAGAGGAAATTAAATTTAACAAGAAAATAACTGCTCAAGGATTTAATATTGAATTAAAAGAAGAATTAGAACTAAAAAATGAATTTGAATATTATATAAATCAAATAAATGAAGTTGATGCTTTTCTTGGAGATCTTATAAGGAAGTTAAATGAATTTCCTGAACCAGTGATGTTGGTTGTGTATGGTGATCATTTGCCTGCACTGACAATAACAGACGACGATTTAGTGAATTTAAGTGAGTATCAAACAGAGTATTGTATATGGACAAACTACGATAGCATTAAGAGTAATGCAGATATTTATGCATATCAACTTAGTTCGGTAGCTTTAAAACAGCTTGAAATGGAAGGTGGGCTGTTACCAAGGATACATCAAAGTTTTGCAAATGATGATAAGTATAAATATTATTTGAAATTATTTTCTTACGATATACTGTATGGTAAGAATTATTCTTTGAATCGCAAATATGAGCCGGTAATGATGAGGTATGGCTTAAAAGATATAGACATTTCAGAAACAGTTATGTCAGGTGATTCTTTATATGTGTCAGGTGACGGATTTACTGAATTTAGTCACGTTATATTAAATAACAGGAAAATGAATACAAAGTATATAAGTGAAAATTTACTTGCTATTTCAGGCGATGGTTTAAATGGTGATTTTGATTTTCTTAGAGTAAGTCAGATAAATAATGAACTGGTAAAACTAAGTACAACGGAAGATTATGTTATAAATAATAAAATACAAAATGATACATAAAGAAATAGCGGTTGCAAATTATGATGCTTTGTAATATAATAACGTGGCGATATTATTAAGAAGGATGGATAAAAAAATGTTTGATAAGTTAGAAAGCGTAGAAAAACGCTATGAGGAATTGAATCAAAAAATTAGTGATCCAGAGGTAATTGCAAATCAGTCTGAATGGCAGAAACTTATGAAAGAACATGCTGACATTGCAGACATTGTTGAAAAATACAGGGAATATAAAAAGGTAGAAAAAGCTATTGAAGATTTAAAAGAGATGCTTAATGACAAAGAAATGCATGATTTGGCTCAAGCTGAACTTGATGAAAACAAAGAGAAGCTTCCTAAAATAGAAGAAGAACTAAAACTTCTATTAGTTCCAAAGGACCCTAATGACGATAAAAATGTTATCGTGGAGATAAGAGGTGGAGCAGGTGGTGAAGAATCTTCATTGTTTGCTGCTGATTTGTTTAGAATGTATAGTATGTACGCCGAAAAGAAACATTGGAAATTAGAAGTTGTTAATTTAAATGAAACAGAACTTGGCGGAATAAAAGAAGTTACATTCATGATTACAGGAAAAGGTGCATATAGTAGATTAAAATTCGAAAGTGGAGTTCATAGGGTACAAAGAGTTCCTGATACTGAATCGAGTGGCAGAATTCACACATCTACAGCAACTGTTGCTGTATTACCAGAAGTTAGTGATGTTGAAGTAGAAATAAATCCAGCAGATTTAAAAGTTGATACATTTAGAGCTAGTGGTGCTGGTGGACAACACATTAATAAAACTGAATCAGCAATTAGAATAACTCATATACCAACAGGTGTTGTTGTGGAATGTCAAACAGAACGTTCACAAATTCAAAATAGAGAAACAGCTATGTCTATGCTTAGAGCCAAACTATATGAGGCAGAGTTAGAAAAACAGACAAAAGAGCAAGCTGATGCAAGAAGAAGCCAAGTTGGCAGTGGCGATAGGTCTGAAAAGATTAGAACATATAATTTTCCTCAAGGAAGAATAACTGATCATAGAATTGGACTTAGTATGTATCAAGTTGATTCTTTCTTAAATGGTGACATTGACGAGATGATAGATGCATTAAATGCTGCAGATAGGGCAGCAAGATTATCAGAAGAATAATTAAATAGATGAAATATAATTTGAAGCACTTTATATTATGAAATAGGAATTTATAGCTTCTTATTTCATAATATATTAGAAGGATATATGCAAAATTTATATTTACCTTTTGATAGAAAAAACTTTTATAAATATAAACATTTTACGTTTTTTTGCGTGTTATTTGTTGATATACGGCTATAAAAAAATAATTTTAAAAATATAAAAAAAGTTGTTGACAAATATTCAAAGTTAAAGTATACTAAAAAAGTCGAAAGGACATAGAAAGTGGGCGCTTAGCTCAGCTGGGAGAGCATCTGCCTTACAAGCAGGGGGTCATAGGTTCGAGCCCTATAGTGCCCACCACTTTTTATTTTACGACTGCAGGCTTTAACATCTAAGCTATGCAAAAGTGATAATAATACGGCCTGATAGCTCAGTTGGTTAGAGCGCTAGCCTGTCACGCTAGAGGTCGAGGGTTCGAGCCCCTTTCAGGTCGCCATTTTATTTAATTGAAATGGTTATTTTTATTTTATAGGAAAAATATTTGAAATGCCTATTTAGCTCAGTTGGTAGAGCAAGGGACTGAAAATCCCTGTGTCCGTGGTTCGATTCCGCGAATAGGCACCAAATGAAAAATACACAGCTAACTGTGTATTTTTTTTGTGTAATAGGAAAGTAACAGATTTGCAACCTTTTATGTATTGATTTTCTTTCCTATTACACAAAAAACTTTAATTTATGTGAGAGATTTTCATCTTTCTTTTACTTTTTAAGGTGCACTTGAAAAATTGTTTAAAATGTTGAAAAGCAGTAACTTATGTGATAATATTCGAAGTAGTTGCATTGGTTTATGCAGCCACAATGTAAGTACATTGAAAAGAAATTTGCAACAAGAAAGGAGACACAATTAAATGAAAATCAAAGTAATTGCATCAACAAAAGTAGGATATGTTCTACCTAAAGAAGACGCTGTAGACTTCTCTGGAAAATCGGCAGGTATATGCTATTTACCAGATACGGTTGAAACACTATTATCAGAGCCTTCACAGAAAACCTTGAAAAGAGCTAATGGTAATATAAAATCTGGTCATCACAGCGTGTTTGGTCATCCAACATACAACTTGTGTTTTGAAGAAATTCCAAAGATACTTGCAATGATTTTAAATAACGAAAAGGTGTATAACACATCTGAAAAATCTGCAAGATATACTCAAATGAAATCTTCTCCTCAAGAGAAAGAGTTGTATGAAAAATGGATAGAAACTTTCAAAGAACAAATACTTATTAAATATCCTGATTTTGATGAGAAAAAAGCTAAAAAGCTTGCTCAAGAAAATGCTCGATATCTTATTAGTATTTTCACTCCTGCAACGGTAATGGAGTATACCGTTAATTTTGGACAGTTAAATTACATCATTAATTGGGCTAAGGACTACATTAAGACGGATTGTGATGATGATTTTTCTTTAAAACTAAAGGCGGTTCTTGGAGAGTTTTTACAGGCTATTCCTGATTTGGAAGTTGAAGGGTTGAACTCTGACACCAAAAATCGTAGTTTTTCTTTGTTTGCTCAAAGAAAAACGAGAAATGAAGAGTTTGGAGAAAATTATTCTACTACTTATTTGGCTAGCTTTGCACAATTGGCTCAGGCACAGAGACACAGAACATTGAATTATGAGATGACATTACTTGATGAAGCACAGTACTACATTCCTTCTATCATTAGGAATACAGAGTTGGAGAACGAGTGGCTTAAAGATATATCTTCTTTAGAGAAGTTTTTTCCACAAGGAATGCTTGTACAGGTCAACGAAAGAGGTACTATTGAAAACTTTGTGTTAAAGTGTACTGAACGATTGTGTGGTTCTGCTCAGCTAGAAATTATGGAACAGACACAAAAAACAATGGCAAAGTATCTGGAAGCTACAAAAAGACAACCTGAACTTTATAATTATTTGTTACCATACTCTAAGGGGGCTCGTTGTACATTTCCTGGCTGGAAATGTAATTCACCGTGCATTTTCGGTGGAAAAAATGCTATGCATAGAATCATTTAGTATGTAAGCTAAAATTACAAAAACCACTACTAACCAAAGGGTTTGTAGTGGTTTTTGTATTGTGTATATGTTTCCTGCTTATTTTTGTTTCGCATAAATTTATCTAAATCTTGCATTATACATGCGACGTCTTCTGCTTTTCTTCTGATTTTGTGTAATAATAAACGCCCTTAAAAAGACTAATGCAATAAATAAAAATATTATTATCCCAATGAACCATAATATGATTTTTATGATGGTTGAAAAAACATTTGTAGCTACTGCTGTTACAGAAACTTTTGACTTGATGGAATTTCCGGCAATTAAGTTTGAAGAATAAGTTCTGTTATAAATATTATATGTTATTGTACCAATTATATCGCCTGATTCAATTGGTGCTTTTAAATCATTGCTTAATACTACTGATGGTGAAAATGCTTCAACTAAATCTGTATTTGAAACAGTGGCTTTCAATTCATCTTCTACCACTACATCCAGTAGGTCACTATCGCTGTCGGCATTTTTTATTTTTATTTTATCAATAATATTTCCAGCTGATGCTAATGTTTCCGACTTTAATTTAGAAAAGCCAAGTTCAAATAGTTTTACTGTATCATCTCTTAAGTTTCCCCAGCCTCCTGCACCAAAAATAACTACGATTAGTTCTACACTATCCTTTTCTGCACTTGCAACAATACAGTTTGCTGCAGCATCTGTGTATCCAGTTTTTATTCCTGTTGCATACTCATAGTAATATGCTGTGCGTGCTGGATTTATCAAGTGATTTGTTGTGGTGGTTAGATATCTGGTTGCTTTTGTTGCATTGGGATATTCTGAAAAATACAATTTTTCATATTCTGGTGTAATTGGTAAAGAATAATTTACGGTCTTTACAATTTCTCTGAATTCGGGAAAGGTATTCATTGCATAGTTAGCAAAGAGTGCCATGTCATATGCTGAACATTTATGAGATGTATTTGGTAATCCATTAGGTGTGACAAAGTTTGTGCTTAAGGCACCTAATTCTTTTGCTCTTGAATTCATCATGCTTGCAAAGCTATCTGTTGAACCTCCAACATGTTCTGCTAATATATATGCGGCATCATTAGCACTATGAATTAACATAGTTGAAAGTAAATCTCTTACGGTATGTGTTTCTCCTTCTTGTATGCTTGCTGTTGTGCCATTTGCGTATACACTGTTTACAGCTTCATAACTTGCTGTGACTTTTTCATCTAAATCGCAATTTTCTAAAACCAATATTGCTGTAAGAATTTTCGTGGTACTTGCTGGATATACTGGTGTATATGCATCCTTCTCATAAAGCATTTTCCCAGAATCCATATCTATTAATACTGCATGTGGTGCAGTTATCTCTATTGTGTTTACAGTATTGTCAGTACTAGACATATTGCTGGCTAATACGATTGTATTGATGAAAGTCAGAAATGCAACAATAAAAAAAAGTGCTTTCTTCATTATGACCTCCTTCTTTGTTGAATATTCTATATAAAAAGTCAAAAAAAGACAAGCCCCCTTTTGTATTCGTTGATATGTTACGGCAAGTTAACTGTGGAATCAATTATAGAAAAATACGTTATTTTATTAGATATAGATAGATAATTAAGTATATTGTGAAATTTTTGTGTAAACTCACAAAAGGGTATGTAAATAAATTGTATCATTTTGTCGACAAGTTAGTTTGCAAATAAAATTTATTTGTGTATAATGTATTTGAAGGAGGTTCATATATGAATAATAAATTCAAAAATGCGATTGCATTGGGGGGATTTATTATTGTTGCAATAATAATTGCTTTTTTTATTCCAAAGGAAGAAGAAGTTGAATTATCGCAAGAGGCAGCTAATGAGGATTTAGTTAAAGAAGTGGATGATTATATTTTTGTGTACATTGTTGGGGCTGTGCATGAACCTGGGGTTGTGAAAGTTAAGAGTGGAACAAGATTGTATGAAGTGCTTGAGCTTGCTGGTGGGACAATTGATAATGCAAATTTGAAGCTGGTTAATTTAGCAAGTATAGTTAGAGATGAACAGAAAATTTTAATTCCGTACATAACAAGTGGTGATGAACAGAATGTGACGGAAAACAATATTGGAACATATATGGAAGATAATAGACTTTTGAATATTAACACTGCATCTCAGAGCGAATTCCAAAAACTAACTGGTATTGGCGAGAGTACTGCACGAAAGATAATAGAGTATAGAGAACAAAATGGCTACTTTAAAAGTTTAGAAGAGCTTATGAATGTAAGTGGTATTGGAAAGAGCAAATTTAATGCAATTAAAGCTGATATTACGTTGTAAAGTTTGGAGGGATTTTCTTGAATATAAATGAAATAATTAAGAAGAAGAGAGATCAAAAAGAACTTTCAAAAGATGAGATTGATTTCTTTATCAAAGGATATTCTGATGGAAGTATACCAGATTATCAAGTTTCTAGCCTGCTAATGGCCATATATTTGAATGGAATGTCTGAAAATGAAATATATAATCTTACTATTGCTATGGCTCATTCTGGAGAAATTGTTGATTTGTCTGAGATACCAGGAATAAAGGTTGATAAACATAGTACAGGAGGAATAGGCGATAAAGTTACTATGGTTGTTATGCCTCTTGTAGCAGCATGTGGTGTGCCAGTTGCTAAAATGTCAGGAAGAGGATTGGGATATACGCAAGGGACCATTGATAAGTTGGATTCTATACCTAATTTTAGAACTGACATTGAAATGGATGAATTTATAAGAAATGTCAAACGTATAGGAATTGCACTTATGGGTCAATCAGAAAAAATAGCTATTGCTGATAAAAAGCTATATGCATTAAGAGATGTCACTGGAACTGTTGAAAGCATACCTCTCATAGCTTCTAGTATAATGAGTAAAAAGATAGCAGCAGGTAGTGATAAAATATTACTAGAAGTCACTTGTGGTAGTGGAGCTTTTATGGACAATGAAGTTCGTGCTAGAGTTCTTGCATCTACTATGGTAAAAATAGGAGAACTTGCAGGAAAGGAAACAATTGCTGTTATAACCAATATGAATCAACCACTTGGAAAGTATTGTGGAAATGCACTTGAGACTATGGAAGCAATAGAAACGTTAAAAGGTAATGGACAAGAAGATGTTGTTAAAGTTTGTAGTATATTAGGTGCATATATGCTTAAGTTGGCAGGTGTTGATGATAATATTGTCAATAATATTAAAACGATACAAAACAAAATTGATTCAGGAGAAGGGTTAGAAAAATTTAGACAATTAATATCAAGGCAGTGGGGAGATAGTAGTGTAATAGATAATCCAGAACAATTAAAGAAAGCTAAGTATAGAATTCCTTTAAATTCTATGCATCAAGGATATGTTTCAAAGATTGAGGCAAAAAATATTGGCCAGGCTGTCGTGAATCTTGGTGGTGGAAGATATAAAAAAGAAGATAGCATAGATTATACTGTTGGCATAGAGATGAATAAAAAGATAGGCGATTTTGTTAATGTTGGAGAGCCTCTTTTATATATTCATGCTAATAACGAAACGCAAGGTCTTATGCAAGTCGAAATGCTTAGACAATCATTTGAGTTTTCAAATGATTCAGTAGAAAAGCCAAAAGAAATTTTGGATATTGTTGAATAAAATATGATGGTGATCACTCTTTAAAAGAGTAGCATATAATAATATGTAATTTGCTATAATTTTAAGGAGTGATTTTTTTGATTATTTATGTGGTTAAAAAGGGAGATTCATTATATGGGATTGCACAAAGGTATAATGTTTCGATTGATGATCTAAGTTATATTAATATGCTTGAAAGCCCGGAAAAATTAGTGGTAGGGCAATCTTTAATTATACCAATTAAAAGCTATATACATACTGTTCAAGTCGGAGAGTCTATATATGGCATAGCTAAAATGTACCAAGTTAGTGTTAATGAAATTTTGAAAATTAATCCTAATATAACGAATCCTGGGCTTATATATCCTGGGGAAAAAATAAATATTCCAACAAATAATGAAAATAAAAAAAGAATTGATGTCAATGGGTATGTATATACAAACATAGTTGATACAACATTAGACAGTTCGTTGCAAAATTTAACATACATAAGTCCTTTTAGTTATGAAGTAAAAAGTAATGGAACTATAAGAAATTTAAATGATGAGGTGATTAGAACTAAGGCTATCACAACAAATACATTGCCGATTTTAGTTATAACTAATATAAAGGAAGGCGGAGGTTTTGACAGCGAGACAGCAAAGGTGGTGCTTACAAATGAAGATATTCAGGAAGAACTTCTTGATAATATAGAGGATGTATTAGAGTCAAAGGGATTTGCAGGGTTGAATATAGATTTCGAATATATATATCCAGAGAACAAAAATGATTATAATGCCTTTCTACAGAAAGTAGCGGATAAATTTAAACCTCAAAACTATTTATTGTTTACCTCCGTCGCACCAAAAGTGGGAAGTAATCAAACGGGGACTTTGTACGAAGCACATGATTATACTTTTCATGGGAAGGTTGCGGATAGAGTTATAATAATGACATATGAGTGGGGGTATACATATGGACCACCCATGGCTGTTGCACCACTAAATCAAGTAAAAAGAGTGTTAGAATATGCTATTACAACTATTCCTAATGAAAAGATTTTAATGGGGATGCCAAATTATGGTTATGATTGGAAACTACCCTATCAAAAAGGAACAGCGGCTAAAGCTATTTCAAATTTAACAGCTTTAAATATAGCTATAAAAAACAATTCTGAAATAAAATTTGATTCAGTTGCTTCAGCACCATATTTTAAATATGTTTCTGATGGTACAGAACACATTGTGTGGTTTGATGACGCTAGGAGCTTTGAAGCTAGATTTGAACTTATAGAAGAATATTGTTTGGCGGGTACAAGTATTTGGACTATAAATAACTTTTTTAGACCTATGTTTGAAATATTAACATCACAATATGATGTGAAAAAATGATGGAATAAGAAAAACCCTAAAGTAGAGAATGCACAAGAATCCAGCATTTTTCTATTTTAGGGTTGCTCAATTAATTATTTGTAGTACTTAACACTCTTATCAGCGACTCTACCTATGCTTGTAGGTGAGATTTCTTTGAATTCATCTGAGCTAAAGAAATCGAACAAAGAACAATTCAAAGCATTAGCTAATCTTTCGATATTGATTAAAGAAATATTTCTTTTTCCATTTTCGACTGATGCTACATAAGTTCTATCTAAGCCTGCTCGTAATGCTAAACTTTCTTGACTAATTTTCAAATCTTTTCTTAATGCTCTAATTCTATTACCATAAGTAATTCTTACATCTATGTCGTCCATATCTATTTACCCACCTTTACACGAATTTTGTTTAAACATATTTTTAGAATATTGAAGAGGAAAATAAAAAACAACGAACTTTGAGTCACCAAAAGCACTAAATGGAAAAATTTAATTATAAAGTTGACTATGAGTAACAAAAATGTGATAATATAATCATCTTTTGATGAAGGAGGTTTTTTATGGAAGGAGTATCTGCTGAAATTATAGTTACTTTAGTTAACAAAATGGATCAAGTTTGTGCTGCAGTAACCAATATGGAAAGGGAGGTTACAAGAGTACGAGAAGAACTAAAAGAAGAGATTGCAACAGTGAGAAGTGAGTTGAAAGAAGAGATTGCAACAGTGAGAAGTGAGTTGAAAGAAGAGATTGCAACTGTAAGAAGCGAATTGAAAAATGATATGGCAACGTTGGAAGTGAATTTGAAAAATGAAATTAAATTTCAAGTTGAAAAGTCTAATAATGAACTTTCTGACTATATGGTAAATGATATAATACCAATTTTGAACAATTTAGATAGCAGAATGAGAGTTATAGAAACTAAGACAAATGATGGTACTATTAGTGTTGCGGAAGATTCAAGAGCTTACAAAACTGATCCTGAAAATTGTTAGAATATGAATTAAGTATACATAGTAATAAATAAAGAAAAATATGGAGCAAAATATGGAAAAATATATAAAGAAATTTTAAAATAAGTTATACATGTGTTTAAAAAACACAGTATAACTTATTTTTGTTAAAAGTTAATTTAAATAAGTGTTATAAATTTCATTGGAAATGAAATGACATTAACGTTAACGTAAAAAACAGTTAAATTTATTGACTTTATAAGAAAAAAATGGTAAAATACAACATGCTATTGTAAAAATATCGAGATGCTGTTAATGCATAGGGAGGTACGAGTTTAAAAGCAAATGAAGTACGTTGGAATAAAACAAGTTTTGAAGGCTGTTGAAATGGGCGAAGTAAGCAAGGTTTATATTGGTAAAGATGCTGATATAAAAATTGTTGGTTCACTTGTTCAATCTTGCAAAGATAAAAACATTGAGATTATTGAAATAGATAGCATGGAAAAGTTGGGACAGTTAGCTGGAATTGAAGTTAAGGCGGCAACTGCGGCGGAATAAGATTGATTAGTAGATTATTACTACTTTCAATATATGATTTTAATTTTAAGGAGGTGAAAATAAAAAATGCCTACAATTAACCAATTAGTTAAAAATGGAAGAAAAGCAAAAACATCTAAATCAAAAGCTCCTGCATTACAAAAAGGTTACAATTCAAAATTAAAGAAAGTAACTAATGCATCAAGCCCACAAAAGAGAGGTGTATGTACTGTAGTTAAAACAACTACTCCTAAAAAGCCAAACTCAGCTTTAAGAAAAGTTGCCAGAGTTAGACTTACAAATACACAAGAAGTTACTGCTTATATCCCTGGTATTGGTCACAACTTACAAGAACATAGCGTTGTTCTAATAAGAGGTGGAAGAGTTAAAGACCTTCCTGGTGTTAGATATCATATCATCAGAGGTACTTTAGATACTGCAGGAGTAAAAGACAGAAAACAAGCTAGATCTCTATACGGAGCTAAAAAACCTAAGAAAGCTTAGGTAATGAATTTTGGTGCTTATTATATATAGATTAATGTAATATAAGCACTTACTGGTTACACCAGAGTACCTTGGCATACGGTAGTATGAATGTATGCTAATTTTATAAGGAGGGAAGAACAGTGCCAAGAAAAGGATATATAGCAAAAAGAGAAATTTTACCAGATCCGCTATACAATAGTACACTTGTAACAAAGCTTATCAATAATGTTATGATGGATGGTAAAAAACAATTAGCTCAAGGAATTGTTTATGATGCATTTGAAATAGTTGCTGAAAAGACTGGAAAAGATGCATTAACAGCATTTGAAGAAGCTATGAACAACATAATGCCTGTACTTGAAGTAAAAGCTAGAAGAGTTGGTGGTGCTACATACCAAGTACCAATGGAAATCAGAGCTGAAAGAAGACAAGCACTAGGTTTAAGATGGTTAGTAAGATATTCTAGAGAACGTAACGAAAAGACAATGAAAGAAAAACTTGCTAATGAAATAATCGATGCTATTAACGGCATGGGTGGAGCTTTCAAGAAGAAAGAAGATACTCATAGAATGGCTGAAGCTAATAAGGCTTTCGCACATTACCGTTGGTAATTCGTAAAATAGAAGAAGGAGGAAAAGATAGTGGCTACCGAGAGAAAAGTTTCACTAGAGAAAACTAGAAATATAGGAATAATGGCTCACATTGATGCTGGTAAAACAACAACAACAGAGAGAATATTGTTCTATACAGGTAAAACTCATAAAATTGGTGAAGTTCACGAAGGTGCAGCAACTATGGACTGGATGGCTCAAGAGCAAGAAAGAGGTATTACAATTACTTCTGCTGCTACAACTTGTTTCTGGAAAAACCACAGAATCAATATTATTGATACACCAGGTCACGTTGACTTTACTGTTGAAGTTGAAAGATCTCTTAGAGTTCTTGACGGTTCTGTTACAGTATTTTGTGCTAAAGGTGGAGTTCAACCACAATCTGAAACTGTTTGGAGACAAGCAGATAAATACAACGTACCAAGAATGTGTTATGTAAATAAAATGGACACAACTGGTGCTGATTTCTATAGCTGCGTTGAACAAATGAAACATAGATTGCATGCAAATGCAGTTCCTGTTCAATTGCCAATCGGAGCAGAAGATGAATTCAAAGGCGTTATCGACCTTGTAAAAATGAGAGCTTTTGTTCATAAGGACGACTTAGGAAAAGATATCGAGGAGATGGATGTCCCTGATGATATGAAAGAAAAAGCAGAAAAATATAGAAGCGAAATGATAGAAGCCGCTGCAGAACAAGACGAAGAATTAATGATGAAATATCTTGATGGCGAAGAACTTACTGCAGACGAAATAAGAAAAGGCTTAAGAATAGGAACACTTGCATGTAAGCTTACACCAGTATGTTGTGGATCTTCATACAAGAATAAAGGTGTTCAAGAGTTGCTTGATAATATAATTTATTATATGCCTTCTCCAGTTGATATTCCTGCTATTAAAGGTGTAAACCCAGATACAGGTGCTGAAGAAGATAGAAAACCAAGTGATGATGAGCCATTTGCAGCATTAGCATTTAAGATTGCTACTGACCCATTCGTTGGAAAACTTTGTTTCTTCAGAGTATACTCTGGAACACTTGAAACTGGTACATCAGTTTTGAATGCAAACAAAGATAAAAAAGAAAGATTTGGTAGAATTCTTCAAATGCATGCTAATCACAGAGAAGATATTGATAAAGTATTTGCTGGTGATATAGCTGCTGCTGTTGGTTTGAAAGATGTTACAACTGGTGAAACATTATGTGATGAAAAGTATCCAGTTATACTTGAATCAATGGAATTCCCAGAACCAGTTATTTCTATTGCTATCGAACCAAAAACAAAAGCAGACCAAGAAAAGATGGGTATTGCTTTAGCAAAACTTGCAGAAGAAGACCCAACATTTAAGACTTATACAGACCAAGAAACAGGTCAAACTATTATCGCTGGTATGGGTGAATTACACCTAGATATTATCGTTGATAGATTGAAGAGAGAATTCAAGGTTGAAGCAAATGTTGGTGCTCCACAAGTTGCTTACAAAGAAACAATTAGAAATAAAGTTAAGGCTGAAGGTAAATTCATCAGACAATCAGGTGGTAAAGGACAATATGGTGATGTATGGTTTGAACTAGAACCATTAGAGCCAGGTTCTGGTATCCAATTTGAAAGCAAGATTGTTGGTGGTGCAGTTCCTAAGGAATACATCAAACCAACAGAAGATGGATTTAGAGAAGCTACAAACGTTGGTATACTTGCTGGTTACCCAGTAGTAGACGTTAAAGCTACTTTAGTAGATGGTTCTTACCATGAAGTTGACTCTTCAGAAATGGCATTTAAGATTGCTGCTTCTATGGCATTCAAAGAGTGCTGTAAATTAGCAAAACCAGTTTTACTAGAACCTATCATGAGAGTTGAAATTGTTGTTCCAGAGGAATACATGGGAGACGTTATAGGTGATGTAAACTCAAGAAGAGGAAGACTTGAAGGTATTGATGACCAAGGTGGTATGAAGATTATTAGATCATTTATTCCACTTTCTGAAATGTTTGGATATGCTACAGACCTACGTTCAAGAACACAAGGTAGAGGAACATATTCAATGGAACCAAGTCATAATGAGGAAGTTCCAAAGTCTATTTTAGAGGCTATTACAGCTCAAAGAGCTAAAAAAGACTAATTGAATTTATATATTGCAAAATTTTATAAAGTTTTGTAAAATATATTCGTGAAAAAGATTTCAATATTAAAAATAATATATATATTAAAATTAAAGGAGGAAATGTAAAATGGCAAAAGAGAAGTTCCAAAGAACTAAACCACACGTTAACATTGGTACAATCGGACATGTTGACCATGGTAAGACAACTTTAACAGCTGCTATTACAAAAGTATTATCATTAAAAGGAGAAGCTGAATTCAAAGCATACGATCAAATCGACGGTGCTCCAGAAGAAAGAGCAAGAGGTATCACAATTAACACAGCTCACGTTGAGTATGAAACAGAGCATAGACACTATGCACACGTTGACTGCCCAGGACACGCTGACTATGTTAAAAACATGATCACTGGTGCTGCTCAAATGGATGGTGCTATCCTAGTTGTATCTGCAGCTGATGGTCCTATGCCACAAACAAGAGAACACATTCTTCTTGCTAGACAAGTTGGTGTTCCATATATCGTAGTATTCTTGAACAAATGCGATATGGTTGATGATCCAGAACTATTAGAATTAGTTGAAATGGAAGTTAGAGATTTATTAACAAAATATGACTTCCCTGGTGATACAACTCCAATCGTAAAAGGTTCAGCATTAAAAGTATTAGAGTGCACATCTACAGATCCAAACGCTCCAGAATATGCTTGCATTAGAGAGCTTATGGATGTTGTTGATAGCTATATTCCAACTCCACAAAGACCAGTAGACCAACCATTCCTAATGCCTGTTGAAGACGTATTCTCAATCACAGGACGTGGAACAGTTGCTACAGGTAGAGTTGAGAGAGGTGTTGTTAAACTTTCTGATGAAGTTGAAATCGTTGGTATTTCACACGAAATCAAAAAGACAGTTGTAACTGGTGTAGAAATGTTCAGAAAATTACTAGACCAAGCTGAAGCTGGAGATAACATCGGTGTACTTTTAAGAGGTATCCAAAGAAATGAAGTTGAGAGAGGACAAGTTCTTGCTAAACCAGGAACAATTCATCCACATACATCATTTAAAGGACAAGTTTACGTTCTAACAAAAGAAGAAGGTGGAAGACATAAACCTTTCTTCAGTAACTATAGACCACAATTCTATTTCAGAACAACAGACGTAACAGGTGTTATTACTTTACCTGCTGGAACTGAAATGGTTATGCCTGGTGATAACGTTACTATGGATATCGAACTTATCACACCAATCGCTATCGAAGTTGGATTAAAATTCGCTATTCGTGAAGGCGGTAAAACAGTTGGTGCTGGTATCGTTACAGAAATTAAAGCGTAATTAATATAATAGTCATATTATAGTATAATAAGCTCCTGTCATTTGACGGGGGCTTTTTTTATCTAATAGGAAAGTAACAAATTTGCAACTTTTTATGTATTGATTTTCTTTCCTATTATATAAAAAAACATTAATTTATGCGAGAGATTTTCTTGATAATTCTAAACTTCTAATATTAGATATAAAGAAAAACAAATATTTATCTGCTTTCATGTGATGCTATTTTGAGCAAAATTTGTTGCTTTCTTTTTGTTGCATTTTATATTCTAATGTAATATAATTTTCCTTTGTAAAAGATAGTTGCTATAGGTTTGTTTGAAAGGAGAAATCTATGAAAATTTTAGTTGACGCAATGGGTGGAGATAACAGTCCTGATGAAATAATAAAGGGAGCTGTTAATTCATTAGATGCACTTGAATCTGAAATTGTATTAATTGGTAATGAAAAAATAATAAATGAAAAGATAAAAGAATTTTATGGAAAAGATAATATTTCACAAATCTCTGAAAGGTTATCTATAAAAAACGCTACAGAGGTCATAAAGAATGAGGAATCACCCACTTCAGCGATAAAAAATAAAAAAGATTCTTCTTTGGTTGTTGGATTTAACATGCTTAAGAATAATGAGGGAGATGCTTTCGTGTCTGCTGGAAGTACTGGTGCTTTTATGGCAGGTGGACTTCTTATGGTCGGAAGAATTAAAGGAATAGATAGACCAGCACTTTGCCCAATTTTACCAACGTATGACGGTAAAGGTTTTATGCTTATTGACTGTGGGGCTAATACAAATTGTAAATCTATAAACCTTCTTCAATTTGCTAAAATGGGTTCAATATACATGAATAAAGTAATGTATGTTGATGATCCTAAGGTAGGTCTTTTAAATATTGGTACAGAAGAAGGAAAAGGAAACGAGCTTACAAAAGAAGCTTTTATTAAATTCTCTGAAACAAATGAGTTCAATTTTTATGGTAATATTGAGGGTAGAGACATTTTTAACGGGGATGTTAATGTTGTTGTAAGTGATGGCTTTACAGGTAATGTTACATTAAAAACTATTGAGGGCATGGGCAGTATGATAAGTAAATTGCTAAAAGAAGAGTTAAATGCTAGTATTTGGAGAAAGATACTTGCAGCATTGTTAATGCCTGCACTAAAGAACTTCAAGAAAAGAATGGATTATAGTGAATATGGTGGGGCTTTGCTTTTAGGGATTAAGAAACCAATGATAAAATGTCACGGTACAGCCAATGCAAAAATAGTTAAGTATACATTAATTCAGGCTGAAAACTTTGCTAAGAACAAAGTCGTAGAAACCATAGAAAATGAGATAAAGAAAGAAGAATAAATTGTGATTTTGAAGTTAAATTTTGTTGTGGTAGTAAAATCTATTACCACAACAAAATTTATTAGTAAGGAGATGAATTATGAAATTTGTTCAAATTGCAGATTTACATTTAGATACACCACTTGTTTCTTTAAAAAATAATAGAGAATTGATAAAAGAAAGAAGAGCCGAACAGAAACAGATTTTTAAAGATGTTATTAAACTAATTAAAAATGAAAAGATTGAAGCTCTTTTTATTTGTGGCGATTTATTTGAACAAAAATTTGTTGAAAGAAACACAATAGAATATGTAATTGATTCATTACAACTTATACCTGATGTAAAAGTTTTTATAACACCGGGAAATCATGATCCTTATATAAAAGCTTCTCCATATATAAATTATAAGTGGCCAAGCAATGTAGTAATATTTGATAGCAAGATAAGAAAAATTCAGATTACTGCTGATATTGACATTTATGGATTTGGATTTGATGATTATGAAATGCATGATGATAAGCTTGCAAATTTCAAGGTGGATGATAAAAGTAAGTTAAATATTTTAGTTACTCATGGTACACTTAATGGAGATGACAAATATAACTATATTTCGCCTGGTGAATTAAAACAGTTCGACTATGTTGCACTTGGACATATACATAAACCTAAATTGGATAATAATATTGTGTATTCTGGAGCCCTTATGGCATGTGGCTTTGATGAATGTGGAGAGCATGGACTTGTTATTGGAAATTTAGAAAAAGACAATATAACATATGAGTTTAAAAACATGGAATATAAACATTTCGAAATTGCTGAATTTGATGTTTCAAATGTCAGAGTACCTAGTGATGTTACGGATAGTTTGAATTTGGGCGATAATATTTATCGTGTAGTATTAAAAGGTAATAGAAATATTGAATTAAAAATCATTTGTGAAGCTATAAATTCAATGAACAAAGATGTATGTGATATAATAGATAATACTCATTTGCCATACAATTTGCAGGAAATTGCAATGCAGAAAAATCTAAAAGGAATTTTTACAAAAAAAATGTTGAAGAAATTAGAAGAAGAACCTAACAGAAAAGATGAAATTATGCGAGCTATAGAGATAACGTATTCTTCTTTGCAATAAAATTAACAAAACGTTAGGAGATGAAATATGAGAATTAGTAAAGTTCAAATTAACGGTTTTGGTAATATAGTTAATAAAAGTTTTGAATTTGATAATGGAATTAACCTTGTTCGTGGAAATAACGAAGATGGAAAATCAACACTTGTTTACTTTATAAAGTCCATGCTTTATGGGATTAATCGTAATAAAGCAGGGGAAAACTTTTCTGAATTAGAAAGATTTAATCCGTGGCAAAGTACTGATTTTAGTGGAAAAATGGAATACTCTATAGATGATAAAAAATTTTCAACATACAGAGATTTTAATAGAAATAATTCCAAAGTATTTGACGATTCTGGAACAGATATAACAGCTCAATTTAATAAGGATAAATCAAGAGGAGTAGAAGTTGGATTTACACATCTTGGAATAGATGAGGAAACTTTTTTTAATTCTGCATTTGTTTCTCAAGGAAGGATAGAAGTTGATTCAAATGAAAGAAGAGACCTAATTCAAAAGATTACCAATGTTATTCAAAGTGGGGATGAATCCGTTTCATACGATAAAGCACAAGATAGATTGCATAAATTATTACTTGAGGAAGTTGGAACAGAAAGAACTCGTAACAAGCCGATAAATGTCATAACAAGGGGAATTGAGGCCTATGAACGAACAAGGGATAGTTTGGTATTTAATAGAGAAAAAAAGGAGAGTGTCTCTGAAAGAAAGAAAACTATTCAAAGAAAATTAAATGAAATAGATGAAGATTATAATAATGCATCTAAAGTTTTTGAAGTAAAAGATAAATATGAAAAGATAGTTCAGGAAAGAGAAAAGGAGTATGAAATTTCTTTAAAAATATTGGAAAAAGAACGTGAGGACAAGATAAAAAAGAGAAATCAACTTAAAGATAATCTAAAATCAATAAGTATCACAATTCTAATTGTTGCAATAGTTATATTGCTTAATTATGAATTATATATTTGGGCTATAATTCCGGTCGTTTTAATTATTATCTCATTATTTATCATATCAAAGGCTTTTTCTAAAGATATAGAAATAGATATGCCTCAAGATTTAGACGTTGTAAAAGCAAATTTAAAAAGAAAAGAAGACAAAGAATTAGAATTGCTTGTAAAATCAGGAATAAAAGAAAGTTTAACAAAAAGAAAAATTACAGATTTAAAAACATTAATTAATGGCTTAGAAAAAAATAAAAATGATTTAATACTAGAACAACATAAATTAGATCTTGAAAGCGACAGTTTAAATGAGCATTTGGAAAAATTGAATGATGTTGAAGAACAGCTTTGTGACTTGTATGAGAAAGAGGAAGAAGTTAGAAAGTTGGAATATTCTATTAATATTGCAATTGATGTTTTACAGGATTCATATGAGGAGTTGAAGGCAGATATTGTTCCAGACATTGAAAATTCAATAAAAAGAAATATTGCAACAACAACAAAAGGAAAGTATTCAAATGTCATTTATAATGATAGGCAGGGACTATTAGTTGAGAATACAAATGGAGAAATCATATCAATAGAAAAATTGAGTACGGGCACAATTGAGCAAATGTATTTAGGATTTAGGTTTGCAATGTTAGAAAAGATGGGAGGTATTCCTATATTTTTAGATGAGACATTTGCTTATTATGATGATGAGAGATTAGAAAATGTTTTAAGTGTTATATACCAAAAATCAAAGCATAATCAAATTTTTATATTTACATGTAGCGATAGAGAAAAAATAATTATGGATAAACTTAACATTAAATATAATGATGTGGTGCTAAGTAATTCTAAAGGTTAAGAATGAAAGAATATCCGTTTGAAAATTTGTAAGTAACAAAAGTTAATTAAATATAAAAAAATACGCTACCCATAATTTTAGGGTAGCGTGTTTTTATGCGAAAGATTTTTTTTCTTTCAGTCGAAAA
>CAVHNT010000046.1:0-38940 GCA_963637565.1 bacterium | reverse complement strand
TTATACGCCTGTGCATCTGTTATTTGTGAGCCCTCTGCTGCCATTTCTCCCCTTACTGTTACTGCTTTTTGAACTATAGCTTCTTGCACCTCAGATATGTTTGTCACAAACTTTGAATAGTCTGCTTTTCCTATTGTGCTTGTTGAATTGTTAAATGCTATTGAAGCCATTATTATTACTACTATTATTGTTATTACTAGTGCTATTAATGATATTCCCTTTTTATCTCTTAAAAAATGGGTTGTGTGTGTGTGTGTACAGCCTCAACGGTTTCAAGTGTTTTGTTCATATTTTTTATCTCCTCTTTTGTTTTCTTTTAGTACTTATATTTTACCACATCACCCTACGTTTTCAAGTAATTCTATTAACTTTTATCACTAGCCATACCTTATTTACAAAATCTATGTTTGCCTATTGTAATTGTCATTGGTCTAGACCATATCCATTTATTCGTTGCCGTTGCCGGATTAAAATAATATACGGCTCCACCAGATGGATCCCATCCATTCATTGCATCTCTCGCAGCATTGTACGATTGTTGAGATGGTTCCAAATTTATTTGTCCATCACTTACAGCATCAAAAGCACCGGCTTGATATATTACACCTGCAATGGTACTAGGAAATCTTGAATCATTAACTCTATTTAATATAACAGCTCCTACTGCAACCATTCCAACATATGGTTCTCCACGTGCTTCACCATGTATCGCTCTTGCAAGCAAATTAACATTTGATTTGTCCGTTCCAGCACTACTTCCTCCAGATGATATTCCTATTGCGGCTAATGTTGCATCACCTGCAATGCCATCAACAGTTAAGCCATTTGCTCTTTGAAAATATTTAACAGCTGTTACTGTTTTACTTCCATATACTCCATCTACACTACCAGTATAATATCCCCAATTTTTTAATCTTGTTTGAATCTGTCTTACTTCTGAACCCGAAGAACCATATTTTGAAAGCACTTCTGCCATTTCTTTTCCTTGTTCTGCTAGGTATACAATTCCTATATATGTGTAAAAAATCACAAATAAAATCATCGCAATTGTAAATCTATTTTTACGCAAAAAAATCACCTTCCTCGGAAATTTTATCTCTACTATTCATAAAATAGTATTTTCCGAAAAAGGCAATTATATACAGTTTTTAATTATTTCTTTTTAAAAGAAAACCATGAAAGTATTATACCTAATATATCTACGATCTTTGTTGCGTATGATATACCAAAATGCTTGCCCATAGCCTTACCAAGTACTGTTGTAGCTGTAACTGTTGCTGTAACTAGCATTGTTATTACAGATATGTCCGCTTGTCCAAGTGAATTTGCTATGTTTACTGATATCAGTGCACTAGTAGCACCACTTAATACACCACATATATCACCAATTACATCTCCACATACATTCGATACTTTATCTGCATTTTTTATTACTGCTACAGATTGTTTGGCACCTCTTTTTTTGTCTGCCGCCTTAGCATGGAATGGTGCTTCATCAGCAGCCGTTACGGCAGTTGCAATCAAATCTGATATTACACCTATTAATATAACCAATATCAGTATTAATATTGATATTAATATATTTAAGTTTTCCACCACTTCTGTAGATAGATAATTAAAAACTATCGACAATATAAATGTTATTATAAATATTTTTATTAGCCATGGCAGGTGACTTTTCAAGCTTTTCTTTCCTTTACTCAATTTATTTTATTCTCCTTTTATTATATAAGTAAGTGGTGACACCTCAGATAAATTTTGCGGCTTAGGTCTAGAAGGTTTTCCCTATTATCTACTAAGATATCGCCATCTTAGCCGTTTCCATTTAAAGATAATATCTTATTGTCACCAATTAAGAGCCTAGATTACCACTTAGTCCACACTTCAATCTCTAACGTGCCTCTCAACCGAATGCTCTAGAAGTTTTCCCAGACATCACATCTCAACTGTTTATCCTCTTTCGCAGTAGTGGTTTCAACTTAAAAGTATCCACCAGTACCGCTCAAGGAAAGCTACTCTGTGTACTTGCTTTTGCATAAGCAAGCCTCGCAGGTTTATCATAACTTACTAAATTGTAAGCATGTCTCCACGGTAAAAGGGTCAACGCCCATATGCCATTATGGATCGCCCTTAAACCTTACTCCCTAAGTAAACCCTCAACTGGGCGTCGCGAGCAAAACTTAAAGAACTTCATCGATATGCTCTTTCAGTAGATTTTTAGGCCTACCCTCGCAGTTAATAGTGAAAACTAGAATAGCACACCACTTACAAACAATATGATAACAAAACATTTATTTTATTTCAAGTATCAAAAAAGTAGTTTTTGGTTCAAAAAAGATTATATTAACCAAATTAATAAATTGACCAAGATTAATCATTTCTTATATATGAGTTATCTTTCTATTAAACTTTCTCCTGTCATTTCCTCTGGTTGTTCTACTCCCATTATTTCAAGCATTGTTGGTGCTATGTCTGCAAGTCTACCTTCTTTTAGCTTAACACCGTCATCAAGTCCAATAGCAACTAGAGGAACTAAGTTTGTTGTATGTGCTGTATGTGGGTCACCAGTTTCATAATCTATCATTTGCTCAGCATTTCCATGATCTGCTGTAATTAGAATAGTACCATCAACACGTTTTACTTCTTCAACAACTCTTCCAATACACTCATCTATTGTTTCAACAGCTTTTATAGCAGCTTCAAGAATTCCAGTATGTCCTACCATATCACAATTTGCATAATTTAGTATTATAACATCATATGTACCTTTTCTAATTGCATCAACTAATTTATCTGTAACTTCATATGCACTCATTTCTGGTTTTAAATCATATGTTGGTACTTTAGGAGAAGCAACTAATATTCTATCCTCATTTTCATATTTTACTTCATTTCCACCATTAAAGAAGAACGTAACATGTGCATATTTTTCTGTTTCAGCTATTCTTAATTGTTTATATCCAAGTTTACTAATATATTCGCCAAATGTATTCTTTATAGGATCCGTTTTGTATGCGATTTCAACATTAGGAATTGTGTCATCATAATCTGTCATACATACGAATGTAAGTGGCATTTTTTCTCTTTCAAATCCAACGAAATTATCATCTACAAAAGCTCTTGTAATTTCTCTTGCTCTATCTCTTCTAAAGTTAAAGAATATTACTGAATCATTTGGTTTTATTAATGCAACTGGTTTATCATTCTCAACGATTACCGTTGGCTTTATAAATTCATCAAATTCCTCTCTTTGATATGCATTTTCTATAGCATCTACCGCTGTTTTAGCCGTAAATCCTTCACCTTTTGTTAATGCATCATAAGCAAGTTTAACTCTGTCATAGTTCGTGTCTCTATCCATTGCATAGTATCTACCAGATATACTAGCAATTCTTCCTACACCAATTTCTTTAATTTTTTCTTCAAGTTCTATTATATATGTTTCTCCAGATGTTGGAGGGGTATCTCTTCCATCAGTAAAGCAATGTACATAAACTTTTTCTAAACCCTCTCTTTTGCATAACTCTAGTAATGCAAATAGATGATTTATGTGTGTATGTACACCCCCATCTGAGGTAAGTCCCATAAGGTGCATATCACTATTATGCTTCTTGCAATTATCAATAGCCTTTAAGAAAGCTTCATTCTCAAAGAAGTCACCATCTTGAATTGATTTTGTTATCTTTGCTAAATCTTGATACACAATTCTTCCTGCACCAATATTCATATGTCCAACTTCTGATGTTCCCATTTGTCCATCTGGAAGTCCGACATTCAAGCCACTTGTATGCATAACTGTATGCGGATATTGTTTCATTATAGAATCAAGATTTGGTGTATTGGCAAGTTTTACTGCATTACCATCTTCTCTTTCATTTATGCCCCAACCATCTAATATAGCAAGCATAACTAGTTTTTTACTCATAATTTCGTCCCCTCTTATTTATTATAATTTACAATTTTAGAAAACTCTTCTGGATCTAAGCTGGCACCGCCAACAAGTCCACCATCAATGTCTGACATACTAAATAACTCTTTAGCATTTGAAGGTTTAACACTTCCACCATATTGAATAACGATTTCGTCAGCCACATCTCCATATAGTTCCCTTACTTTTTCTCTTATCCAGCCGCAGACTTCATTTGCATCTTCCTTTGAAGCAGTTTTTCCTGTTCCTATTGCCCAAATTGGTTCATACGCAATTATTGTAGATGCAATTTGATTATTTGTTAGTCCATCTAAAGCTTTTTCAACTTGTGTTGTTACAAAATTCTTCGTAACACCTTCTTCTCTTTGTGAAAGTGTTTCACCAACACAAAGAATTGGTTTTAATCCATATTCAAAAGCTGCTTTTAACTTTTTATTTACTGACTCATTAGTTTCGTTATAATATTCTCTTCTTTCAGAGTGACCTATTATAACATATTCTACGTTTATATCTTTTAGCATCTTTGGTGAAATTTCTCCAGTAAAAGCTCCCTTTTCCTCATAGTGCATATTCTGAGCACCAATTTTTACGTTTGTTCCCATTGCTAAATCCAATGCCGTCTTTAAATCTATATATGGAACACATAATACAACTTCTGCATCCGCATCTTTTACTAAAGTTGGGAAACTCTCCATAAATGTCTTAACGTCATTTGGAGACTTGTTCATTTTCCAATTTCCAGCTATCACTTTTTTTCTCATAATTATTTCCTTTCATAAAACACTATTTATCTAATAAACATGCTATTCCTGGTAATGTTTTTCCTTCTATAAACTCTAATGATGCTCCACCACCAGTTGATACATGAGTCATTTTAGAGGCAAGACCGGCTTTTTCTACAGCAGCAGCACTATCACCGCCACCAATTATCGTAACTGCATCTTCATTTTCTGCAAGTGCTTCAGCAATTGCATTTGTTCCCTTTGCAAATTTATCTATTTCAAAAAAGCCAACCGGTCCATTCCATATAATAGTTTTGTATTCTTTTATTGCATCTGTAAATGTCTTTATTGATTCAGGTCCAATATCTAAACCTTCAAGTCCATCTGGAATATTATCAGAAGGGCATACAACTGTTTCAGCATCTTGTGAAGGCTTTTTTGCACACAAAGTATCAACAGGGAAATATAATTTAACTTTCTTTTCTTCTGCTTTAGCAAGAATCTCTCTAGCTAAATCTAACTTATCCAACTCGCAGATGGAATTACCAATGTTTCCACCTTTTGCTTTTGCAAACGTGTATGTCATTCCTCCACCAATCATCAATCCATCAACTTTATCTAATAAATTTTCTATAACACCTATTTTTGTTGAAACCTTAGAACCACCTAATATAGCCAAGAATGGTCTCTTTGGATTATTTAAAGCGTCTCCCATTATTCCAATTTCTTTTTGAATTAGGTAGCCACAAACTGCTGGTAAATAATTTGCAACACCAGCTGTTGAGGCATGTGCTCTATGTGCTGTTCCAAATGCATCATTTACATATATATCAGCAAGAGAAGCAAGAGCCTTTGCAAATTCTGGTTCATTTGCTTCTTCTTCCTCATGCAAACGAACATTTTCTAATAACATCACGTCACCATCTTTAAGAGCTGCCACTTTAGCCTTTGCATCTTCACCTATTACATCACTAGCAAAAGGTATCTCTCTTCCAAGAAGTTCAGAAAGTCTTTTTGCTACTGGTGCAAGTGATTGCTTATTTTTTGTTTTTCCAATATGTGAACATAGAATCACTCTAGCACCATGCTCCATCAAATACTTAATAGTTGGTAATGCTTCTGTAATTCTTCTGTCATCTGTAATCTTAGTTTTTGTTTCAACATCTAGAGGAACATTAAAATCACATCTTACTAAAACTTTTTTGCCATTTACATCAATATCTTCAATAGTTTTCTTGTTCATAATCTTATCCTTTCTATATAGGCACGAGGAACGCCAGCCTAACCTGACGTCCCCGTTTATATTCTTTGTTAAATTAACCTAATTCAGCGAAATATTTAATTGTTCTTACCATTTGGCTTGTATATGAATTTTCATTATCATACCAAGCAACAACTTGAACTTGATATAGTCCATCTTCTACTTTTGTAACCATTGTTTGAGTAGCATCAAATAATGAACCATATGTGATTCCTATTATATCTGATGAAACAAGTGGTTCCTCTGTGTATCCAAAAGATTCAGAAGCAGCAGCTTTCATTGCTGCATTTATTCCTTCTATTGTGATATCTTCTCCTTTAACAACAGCTGTTAAAATTGTTGTTGAGCCTGTTGGAACAGGAACTCTTTGTGCAGAGCCAATAAGCTTACCATTTAATTCTGGAATTACAAGGCCAATTGCTTTAGCAGCACCAGTTGAGTTTGGAACTATACTCATAGCAGCAGCTCTTGCCCTTCTTAAATCTCCTTTTCTATGTGGACCGTCAAGTAGCATTTGATCTCCTGTGTAGGCATGAATTGTAGACATTATACCAGATTGAATTGGTGCATATTTATTAAGTGTATTTGCCATTGGAGCTAAGCAGTTTGTTGTGCATGATGCGGCAGAAATTATCTTATCATCTGGTGTTAATATTTTTTCATTAACTCCATATACAACTGTTGGTAAATCTTTGCCAGCAGGAGCTGATATAACAACCTTTCTAGCACCAGCTCTTAGATGAGCTTCTGCTTTCTCCTTTGATGTATAGAAACCTGTGCACTCAAGAACAACGTCAACACCGATTTCACCCCAAGGAAGTTCTTCAGCATTTGGTTTTGCATATATTTTGATTTCTTTTCCATCAACAGTGATAGAATCTTCTCCTGCAAATACAGTATCTGCTTTTGCATATCTTCCTTGTGCTGAATCATATTTTAATAAATGAGCTAACATTGTTGGGCTCGTTAAATCGTTTATTGCAACGATTTCATATCCCTCCGCTCCAAACATTTGTCTGAATGCTAAACGTCCTATACGTCCAAATCCATTTATAGCTACTTTTACTACTGACATAATTTTATTCCTCCTTTAAAATTTCTTCAAAAGCTATTTTATATCATTATCCCACGATTAGCAACATTTTATTATAGAATTTTTAATGCTATATTCTTATTAAGTTTCCTTTATTGTGTAACAAAAAAGGCTAGTTTGAACTGGTCGTTCAAACTAGCCTTTTTAAGAGATTAAAGTTCTTGAAAATTTAAAATCTCAACTGTTACAGTTCCAATCGGAATCTCATTGATTCCAGCAAAGTACCGCTGAAGTTCTTTTTGCAGACTTTTCTTGTCTACAATTTCTTCGTATCCAACAGGAACATTCCTAACACCATGAATTGGAGCCTGTGAAGACAGTTCGTCAGTCACAAAGTTTAAGAGATACTCAACTCTGTATTCTTGGTACATTCTCTGTTGCATTATCTTGTTCCCTCCTAATATAAGTCCGAAACTATTGTATAAAATTAACCGACACTGTGATTATACTACTATTTCCACTTTTTGTCAACATCTTCTGCATTATTTACACTTTTTATGTTGACAAAATGTGACACAAACATCCTTATTTTTCCATAAAATTTCTCTTGCAAAATTCATAAACATAGTTTATACTATTCCATGTGGTGATTGTTTACGCCCGAGTGGCGGAATTGGCAGACGCACACGACTCAAAATCGTGCGGGAAACCATGCGGGTTCAAGTCCCGCCTTGGGCACCACACTAAAAGCTGTTTGAAAGATCAAACAGCTTTTTTGTACGCATTTTGGGGGATAATTTTTGTTTAATAAAGAACTGTGAATTTTATATTTTTACAATGTAAGAAACTTTATTATTTTAATAGCTCGGTCAATGGTTCTACATGATATATATCAAGTATATTCATTGCTCTGGTTATACATACATACAGCAATTTGGTATCTACTTCAGATTTTGAATAATTATTAGTATCCGCATCTGTTATAATTACCGAGTCAAACTCAAGACCTTTTGATAAATATGATGGAACAATACTTATTCCGCCTGCATATTCTGAATCTGAATCACTAATTACATGTATTTCATCAATCCCCAATTCTTTTTTCAATCTTTCACAGTCTTCAACAGTTTTGCAAATTAAAGCTATATTTTTTAGTCCATTTTCTTTAAATTCATTCAGTCTTTCTTTTATCCTTTTTATCATATCTTCTCTATTTTCAAACTCTTTAATTGTGACTGGTGCACCATTTTTCATTACAGGTTCACCCAAAGAACAATTTAATTTTTCTATAAGATGAGATATTACTTTGTTAGCAACATTCATTATTTCTTCTGTGGTTCTATATGTCTTTTTTAATGTAAGATATTGTGGCTCTACTTGTTCATCAAAAACTATACTCATTGTTTTTTGCCAGTTTTCTGTTCCTCTATAGTAATATATTCCTTGTGCTAAGTCTCCAAGTATAGTTAATGAACTACTTTTAACTATCTTTTTGAAAATATAAAACTGAAATTCACTAAAATCTTGTGCTTCATCTATTACTATGTGTTTTAATTCAAATTTAGTCTTTATCCCATGAACCATGTATTTTATATACATTAATGGTGCAATATCTTCCATTTCAATTTTGCCTTTTCTTCTTGATTCTCTAAAAGAATCTATTATGTACTTTATTTGTTCTTTTGGAATTCTCCCCTCTGCAAACTGCTCTAAATAATGTTCAATGAATTCGGAATAATACTTTATTGGCTCAAGTATCTTTTGCACACCAAAATATTTTTGAATTCGTTTTTTCACATCTTTTGTTACTTCTTTCATAAGTTTGTCCGCTTCTTCATATTCTCCACGAATTAGCGAATATCTTATCTCGTCATTTTCCTCTTCGCGTTTTATTTTAGCCACTTTGTAGTCACGTTCTTCTTCTATATCTTTTAATATCTCTCCACTTCTCATAAGTACTGTATTTTTTATGTGTTTAGATATTTCTTCTATTCTCCTACATATTGGAAGATTATTATACTCTCTGTAAAAAAGATGAGCTATATCTTTGCTAGACATAAATGTGTATTTACCGATAGTAAAGTCCTCTGTTGGCAAAACTCTTTTTTCAATCTCATAAATATATTCATCTAAAACGTTTTTATACCTTATAGATGATTTAAATCTTGAGGCTTCTTCGATTGTTTTACAAAATTCTTTTTCTTTTTCAGTTTTATTATTATTTATTATTCTTGCCAATTTTTTGTTTGGCTCTTCTATCTCAAAAGTAGAGCCTATTACATCAAACGCAATTTCTTCATAAGTGCTTTGACCAACTCTATCAACACCTAAGTCAGGTAATACGTTAGATATGTAATTTAGAAAAAATTTATTAGGTGCTATTATCAAAAATTCCTCAGGGAAAAACTTTTTATCATAATTGTATATTAAATACGCGATTCTATGTAGTGCTATTGTTGTTTTACCACTTCCTGCAACCCCTTGTACTATAAGTGGTTGCCACATATCTGCTCTTATTATTTTATTTTGCTCAGCCTGTATTGTAGCAATGATATTCTTTAGTCTAGTGTCGGAATTGGCAGATAGAAAAGGTTGTAACATTTCATCATTTGTTGTGATATCAATATCAATCACATTTTCTAATCCTTTTTCGTTAAAGAAATACTGCCTTTTCAGCTTTATTTCGCCTCTTATACTGCCTGCTGGGCAATTATAACTTGCTTCTCCTAATCTTCCCTCATAGTACAAGTCCGCTATTGGAGCTCTCCAGTCAATTACAATTTGCTCTAAAGTACTATGATCTGTTACCATTACTTTTCCTAAATAAAAAGCATCCCTTGTTGTTTCACCATCTTCTACAAAATCTACTCTTGCAAAATATGGCTTTTGTCTAACCATTTTCAAATTTTTAATTCTTTGGCTAAACTTTTCTCTTAGGGCTGCTTTCATGAAATCATCTGCATAATCATCAAAATCGTAATCTTCAAATCCTCTTTCTAGTCTTTCTTCACTTTCCTTAATTTCGTTTTCGATATACTTCTGCGTTTTTACTAATTTTTGCTCCTCGTTTTTTTCATCTTCCTGTGTAATGTTCATAAAAAATAACACCTCCCACTTCAAAACATAAGCGAGAGGTATTATATCATATTTTGTTGAATTTATGCAATCAAAACTTAATTATATACATTAAACCAAAAGCTTTCCATTTTCGATTTTTTTTACTTTTACTCTTGATATCTCATTTGGTATGTGTGACTCTTCAGATTCAACTTCTAAATAATTAGTTGTATGGCCATCATGTTCTCTTTCGAACAGTACTTCTATTTCTTTTTCCAAATATTGTTCAGCAAATTCCTCTTCATTCTTATTTGACATTTCTATTAACGCACTGCTTCTTTCTTCTTTTACATTGCCATCAACCTGATTTGGAAATTTTTCTGCTTTTGTACCTTTTCTTGGAGAATATTTAAAGACATGCATTTTTGAAAATTTTATCTCACTTAAGAAATTATATGTTTGATTAAATTCCTCGTCTGTTTCACCGGGAAATCCAACTATAATATCAGTCGTAAGTGCAACTTCTGGTATATTATCTCTAAGTCTTTTTACAATTTCTCTAAACTCTCCTGTTTTATATCTTCTATTCATTCTTTCTAATGTTGCATCACAGCCACTTTGGAGCGATAAATGATAATGGTTGCAAACTTTATCTAGTACTTTTATTCTTGATACAAATTCATCGTCTATTATTAAAGGCTCTAATGAGCCTAAACGTATTCTTTCAACACCGCCAATATCATTTATCTTTTCCAACAATTCTATTAACTTAGGTTTTCCTGGTAAATCTTTGCCATAAGATGAAATATGTATTCCTGTAATTACAACTTCTTTGATACCAGTTGAAACAATTCTTTTGACTTCTTCGCAAACATCTTCAATCTTTCTGCTTCTTACTGGTCCACGAGCGTAAGGGATTATGCAGTATGTACAATACCTATCACATCCATCCTCAACTTTCACTTCTGCCCTTGCTTTATCTGTATATGCAATACTTTCCCATTCTACATATTTTCTTTCAGACATTACATCTGATACCTCGGTTAACTTTTTATGATTTTCCATGTATTCTTCCACTTTGCAAACTATATTTCTTTTGTCATTCGTTCCCAATATCAAATCTATGTCGTCAATCTTCTCTAGTTCACTTTTAGCAACTTGTGCATAGCATCCAACAGCACATAACACAGATTCATTATTTATCTCTTTTGCTCTTCTTAGTATCTGTCTAGATTTTCTATCGCTCATATTCGTTACAGTACAAGTATTTACCACATATACATCTGCGAAACTCTCATAATCAACTACTTCATAGCCTGCATTTATAAATTCTTCCATCATAGAATTCGTTTCATATTGATTAACTTTGCAACCTAAAGTGTAAAAAGCAACTTTTCTTTTAGCAATCATTCTTTTCAAACCCTCTCTACCTCTACATTTACATCTTATATTACCACAAAAAAGATGTATCGTCGACATCTTTTTTAGTTTTCAACCCTTATTATACAACTCTTATCTTTTTAATGTTATTGAAACAATATCCGGACGATTTAAAAATCTAAATCCTTTTGTTCCTCTACTAAGCCCTCTACTAACAACAAGTTTTGAATCATCTTTTTCATAAACACCCTCACTATATTGTGGAAAAAACTTTCTTTCAGGAGAAAGAATTCCACCAATAAAAGGCAATCTAATTAATCCACCATGTACATGACCAGAAAGTGTTAAATCAAATCCATAGCCAGCATAAGCATCAAAAAATAGTGGATTGTGCGTAAGTAAAATATTATACTTTTTCTTATCTATTGTTCCAAGTTTATTCTTTATATAGTTTTCGGTTACTATATGTTTATTTCCACTTTTATAAGAGTAATATTTTTGAGTATAACATAAACCATACAAGTTTATTTCTTCACCATTTTTCTCTATACTTATATAGTCATTGTCTAAAATAATAACTCTATTCTCTTTTAAAAATGTGGTAATTTCATTTTTTAGCTTCAATGATAATTCGCCTTCATGATTACCATATATATAATAAATTTTATATTTTCTTACTAATTTTTTCACCAGATTATAGAAAACAGTAAAATCCTTTTCGTTTGCTGTTACCATATCACCAGTCATAACAATAATATCTGGTGATTCTTTATCAATCATATCAATTAATATTTCATTATTATTCCCAAAGTTTTTACTATGTAAGTCTGAAAGATGTACTATTTTATAACCATCAAATACTTTTGGTAACTTATCCGATTTTATTTCTATATTTGAAACTTTTGGAATTTCGTTATCTATATATATTCTTAATAATACAACTAATAATAGTATTAACACTATCACAATAGTATACATTCTTTTCCTCCTCATTTTATCCTCCTAATATTAAATCAAGGGTGGATATTAAAAAATATCCACCCAAAAATTTTAATCCACCTCATTAGTTTCAAACGCTTACATACAAACCTTACTAGCAAGAACTTGTTCAAATTCCAAGAGGCTTTCTCTAAAAGTAAGTTTGTGTGCTCCACCCTTAACCAACTCGTACGCGTCAAATCTACAAGGAATAAGAATATTTCCGCCATAGAACTTTGAAATATGTTCTTTCACGTTATTCTTGTCTTCCTCACGTGCATGATTAAGGATCAAAGTGCTACAATTAGGATAGATATTGACATGTGACAACATCTCAGGAAAATATCCATGAGATGAAAAACCATGAAGTCTTATCGTTTCGCAACGTTTAACATAGCGTTCTCCATTATTGACTTCGACAATCGCACCGCGTTTTGCCTCATGCAGTCTGTAACTTGGAGAATCTGGCACAATCCATCCACAGAATACAAACACATAGTCATCACGCTGAATGCAGTTTTCAAAGTAATTGACAATTCTACCGCCCATACCATTTGCAGAAGCGGTGACAATAACCCTTGGCCCCTCACCATGCAAAGTAGACTCAATGTGCTCTCTACCAGAACTAATTACTTTAAATTTACTAGTATCAAAAGGATTATCTCCAAGTCTCTTAAACCATTTACTATTATCTTTATTGTAAGAATTTTGATATATTGAAAGTTGAGTCATAGTAAGAGGAGAGTCAATCACAACATCAATAGACATTCCGGCACGTCTAAACTCGTTTAAAAGATAAATAAGACAAGCATTTCTATCAAGTGAAAAGCCAGCAAGTACAACGTTTTTGTTATGCTTCACAGCATCATTCAAGATATGTACAAGTTTATTTATTGACTGTCTCAAAGTCTCAACAGGTTTTTCTGTTCCATGCAAAGATTCAAGCACCAAACAGTCGACTGATTCATTTGGTTCTTCTGTATGATTCTTATACAAAAGTGCCTCGTTTGGGCCAATATCACCAGAAAAAACCATATTAAAAGAATCGTCTGAATCCATCACATACAGTTCAACCTTGCACGCACCATTTTGATGTGTAGTAGGAATGAATTTAGCATAAATTCCTTCTGCGACTTCAACATACTGATACATTTCTACAGTAGTAAATAGTTTTAAAGTTTCATCTACATCATCTTTAGAATACAACACAGATGCATTTACATCCTCAATCTGTGACAACACTGAATCAATGCTTCTTTTATCCTTATGAAAAGTGTCTGTATGCCGTTCATATCTTATCTTTTTCTCAGCTCTTCTGAGATTCTTCATTGTGACAGGATCATACCCTGCCCTCTTTAGATTAATGTTAGCAGCATCAGTAAGCAAAGGATCAGCTACACTTTTCACGATATTAGAACAATAGATTCTTCCTCTAAAGCCCTGCTTGTAAAGAATAGGAAGAGAACCAATGTGATCAAAATGTGCATGAGTCAACAAAACAAAACTAAGCATATCCCCCTTAATTGGATATTCATAGTTAAGTTCTTCATCAACTCCCTGAACAGCACCGCAATCTACCATCCCATACCGAACTCTTCCGTCCCTAGTTATTATCTTAAGAACCGTTGAAGAACCAGTGACTTCATCTCCAACGCCACCTACAAAAAGCAGTTCAAGAACAGGATACCTTCCGTCGAAACTTGAGTTATTCATACACTGTCCCCCTTTAAATTATTTTGATGGGAGTTTACACAATTTGCAATTTCCAAGAGTATTTTACAATAAAATAAGCAAATAATCAAGCTTTTTATCGAAACATGTCAACTAGCATGATGTTTTATGTCTACTTTGGTTAATAAGCTCTATAATATATTTACTATTGTTATCTCTTCTCTATACTTTAAATCTTCTATATTTCGTTTTAATTTTTCAAAACTTATATCAAATTCTTCTCTATTTCCTGTTTTGTAATAATTACAACATTCAATTAATATATCTTCCATTTCATTAACATTTGTATGATACTGAATTGTTATCCAAATGGACTGTTTCTTATCCCACTCATTATTTAATTTTTCTACAATATCTTGTTTATCTTCATCACTATCATTTTCTAACCCGTCAGACATTTTTTCCACAATATCTATTATCTCATTTCCTGATTTTTCGAAGTAATTTTTAGTTAATAATCCACCACCAAAAACTAACCCAACTATAATTAATATAACAATAAAGTCCTTCATTTCGCTCCTTTCAAATGTATAAATTTATGCTGAAATTTTCTTCTGAAAATATATCTTTCCAGATTCATCACTTGTAAGTAAAAACGTGTCCTCAACATTAGAATTGTTTGCATCAAGTTTCTTTTTTAGCCACACATCATCATAGCCAAGACTTTTTAAATTGTTTTTGTACAAAACACCATCCATTATAATTATTCTTGGATATCCAACATACTCTGTTTTTATATTCATATCACCAACTGTAACATTATTCTTATCTTGCTTTGGTATTACACTTATTTGTCCAGTAGTTTCCAATATAGCATATTCAACATCTTTGATATCCGCATACCCTGCAACCCTCATCTGTTCTATCAAGCCATCTATTGTGTATCTTTGTTTTCTTAAATTTTCTTCATTTATTTTTCCTTTAGATATCAAAACTGATGCTTTTCCAGAAATTAATTTATGAAAAAATACTGATTTTATATTCAAGTATGAAAGTATCAATTGTCCTACAACAAGTGCAAAAATTGGGATTATTCCCTGTAATATTGGTGTTCCAACTTCTTCCATTGGTGTACTAGCAACATCAGCTATTATTATTGTTACAACTAGTTCTACTGGTTGCAATTGCCCAATTTCTCTCTTTCCCATTAATCTGACAGCAAGAAGTACAAACAACGATATAATTATTGTTTTAATAAATATAGTAGCCAATTTTTTCCTCCTTAACACGATATTTCTAAGTTTATTTACAAGTTATTTTCTTCAAGATTTAATAAAATATACAAATTAATAGCACATATATAAATTCTCGCTTTCCTATTGTATAAAAAATTGTTATTTTTGTATATTTCAATGAATATTGATAATAATTATTATAACGAAGTAATTATTTTAAGGAGGATATACTTATGACAAATAAAACAAAAACATCTTCAAGTCAAATGACTGCAGGTAGCATAATAGCCAGGTTTATAACATCCGCTATAGTCCTTGCTATAACTGCATTCTTCACGCCTGGATTTGAGATTTCTTCATTTTGGACATTAGTGCTTGCAGCTGTCGTTTTAACAATAATGGATTACCTTATTAATATGGTAATTGGCATTGATGCATCACCTTTTGGCAGAGGTGTTATTGGTTTTGCAGTTTCTGCAATCATTCTATATGCAACACAATTCTTTGTATCTGGCTATTCTATAAGCTGGATCTCGGCGATAGTTGGAGCTTTAATTTATGGAATTGTTGCCTCTATTGTACCTGGAAAACAAAATCTATAATTCTATAACATTAAAACTGTTTAAAGCAAGAAAACTGAAAATTTTTGATTTTCAGTTTTTTTGTGTAATAGGAAAGTAACAAACTTGCAACTTTTTATGTATTGATTTTCTTTCCTATTACACAAAAAAACATTAATTTATGCGAGAGATTTTCTTCCTTTCGGTCGAAAACTCTCGAGGGACGAAAGAATGAAAATCGAAGATTTTCATCTTTCTTCTACAAAAAATCCCACAGTAGCTTTTTTACTGTGGGATTTTTAATTATTGTTTCAATATTTCAACTATTTGATCTTCTAAGCATCTTAACTTCTCCATAATTGTTGCTACTTTCTTGTCAGTTGTTTCTTGCTTCAAGTCCTCACTTACTATAGATGTCATCTCATCTAATTCCTCACGAAGAGTTTCCATCTTCTCCAAGATTTCAAGTCTAATATACTTATTCTCATTAGGAGATTTAAGCTCTGCAGCTTTTCTAATCTTGTCGATATCAATTTCATAAACATCTCCTCTATAAGGTATGTCAACTGATATTCCAAATTTATTATCTATTTCATCTGCTAATGTATATTGTGCATCTTCATCACCATGCACCAAATATATTTGTTTTGGCTTTTTCTTAAATGTATCTATGAAATCTAGCAATCCCATTTGATCTGCATGACCAGAAAAAGCTTCAATATAATCAACTTCTGCATTTACTGTTATCTCTTCGCCAAATATTTTTACATTCTTAGCACCATCTACAATCTTTCTTCCTAAGGTTCCCATTGCTTGGTAACCAACAAACAATATTGTACTATCTTTTCTCCATAAATTGTGTTTCAAGTGATGTTTGATTCTACCAACTTCGCACATTCCACTTGCAGATATTATTATTGACTGATTAGCATTTTCATTTAATTCTCTAGATTCTTCAACCGACTGAGTAAAACGAAGCCCATTAAAATCTAGTGGCCTTTTTCCTTCTCTTATATCTTCTTGAACTTCTTCATCCAAGCAGTCTAAATTCTTTAAAAATACTTCTGTTGCTGATGTTGCAAGAGGACTATCAACGTAAACTTTTGCATCCATTATTTCATCAAACTCACGTTTCATATTTGGATCATCAGTTTGTTTAGTCTTTTGTATTTCGTACAATATTTCTTGTGTTCTACCAACAGCAAATGATGGAATTACAACATTTCCGCCTCTTTCCAAAGTTCTAGAAACAATATTTAAGAATTCTTCCGCCTTATTTTCTTTTCTGTCATGTAGCCTATTTCCATAAGTTGATTCCATTATTAATATATCAGTCTCATCAATTATTGAATGTTCTCTTAGCAATGGTATATCATTATTGCCTAAGTCTCCTGTAAATACTATTTTTTGCTCTTCGCCATCTTCTTTAACCCATACCTCAATAATCGCAGAACCAAGCATATGACCAGCGTCTCTAAATCTTACTTTAATATTTTGATCAATCTGAAAAATCTCGTCATAAGCAACACTTTCAAATAACGATAACGAGTCAACTGCATCATCATATGTGTAAAGTGGTGGTAACTCATGTTTGCCTTCTCTTTTTCTCTTTCTATTTAACCATTCAATTTCTGACTCTTGTATATAACCACTATCAGGTAACATTATTCCACATAAGTCACATGTAGCTTTTGTAGCATATACAGGCCCCCTATATCCATCAACATATAGCTTAGGAATTCTTCCCGAGTGATCTATATGTGCGTGAGATAATAGCATAAAGTCTATCTCTTCTGGATTAAATAAAAACTCATCACTGTTTAACAATATTTCCTTTTGCTGTCCTTGATATAACCCACAGTCCATAATAAACTTCTTATTTTTTGTCTCAACCAAAATGTTTGAACCAGTAACAGTTCGAGTTGCACCTAGAAAGGTAATTTTCATATGTATCCTCCTTATATATTAATAATGTTAAACTCATCATTTTTCACTATATAACCTTGTCCTACGTTTATTTTATTCTGTCAGTTTTAATTATATAACAAATATTATTATTACTCTGTCTCTTCAGTTCCATAACCATCTTCTTTTTCTTCAAAGCTTACATCACCTTGCTCTTTCATTTCCTCCATTCTTCTTTAGAAATCAATGCTTTTCTTGGTTTAGAGCCCTGCGATTCAGATACTATTCCTCTTTCTTCCATTTGGTCTACTATTCTACCAGCTCTTGCATATCCTACTCTAAATTTTCTTTGAATCATAGAAGCTGATACTTGTCCCATATTAACAGCAAGTTCAATCGCATCTGTTAAATATTCATCACAATCATCTTCATCATCTGAAACAACTTGAGCCGTATCAGTCTTTTCTAATTTTTCTATAACATTTTGATTATATATAGCTGGTGTGCTTTCTTTTATTGCATCAACAACACTTTCAATTTCGCCATCAGAGACAAATGCACCTTGCAATCTAATTGGCTTTGCTTCTCCTATTGGTAAGAACAACATATCACCCCTACCAAGTAACTTTTCTGCACCAGCCATATCAAGAATTGTTCTTGAATCTACTTGTGAAGAAACAGTAAATGCGATACGAGAAGGTATGTTAGCTTTAATAATACCTGTAATAACATCAACAGAAGGTCTTTGGGTTGCTATAATTAAGAACATACCGGCTGCCCTAGCCATCTGTGCAAGTCTACATATAGCATCTTCAACTTCATTTGAAGCAACCATCATCAAATCAGCAAGCTCGTCTACTATAATAACTATTTGTGGAAGGACGCCTTCTTCTCCTTCATTTCTAAGTAATTCATTATATCCTTTAATATCTCTTACGCCTTTTGACGCAAACAAATT
Source organism: bacterium (assembly GCA_963637565.1). Taxonomy (GTDB): domain Bacteria; phylum Bacillota; class Clostridia; order TANB77; family UBA1234; genus UBA1234. The sequence goes on along the minus strand of CAVHNT010000046.1, from coordinate 20,252 downwards.
ATATCTATTAACCATTTCTTGAACAGCCCAATTTAAAGCACCAGCTGCTTTCTTCGGATCTGTAACGACAGGAATTAATAAATGTGGTATTCCATTATACACACCAAGCTCAACAACTTTTGGGTCTATCAAAATCAATTTAACTTCGTTTGGTGTTGCTTTATATAATATACTCATGATAATAGAATTTATACATACACTCTTACCAGAACCTGTACTACCAGATATAAGCATATGAGGCATCTTTGAAATATCAGCCACATATGGAACACCATCTATAGACTTACCCAATGCAAAAGAAACCTTGGATGTAGCGTTTTCAAACTCCTCAGATTCAATTACTTCACGAAGAGTAACTATATCTGTAGACTTGTTCGGCACTTCTATTCCAACCGCAGATTTTCCCGGTATAGGAGCCTCTATTCTTATTGATTTAGCAGCCAGATTTAAAGCTATATCATCAGATAAATTCAATATTTTACTTACTTTAACACCTATACTTGGTTGAAGTTCATATCTTGTAACTGTTGGTCCTCTAGTTACATTAGTAACCTTTGCTTCAACCCCAAAACTTGCTAATGTTTTTTGAAGCTTTATCGCAATCTCTTTCAATTCCTTTGTCGAATAATCCTTTCCAGTACGTTTAACCTGTTTTAATAAGTCTATTGATGGAAACTCATAATTTTCATATTCTTCCATTGCATTATGTTCTAAATTTAATTCTTCAGGTTCATTATCCTCTTTTTCTTCGGTTTTTCTCTTCGAGAATAATTCCTTTATGTTCTGTTTTGCGTGTTCTTTTTCTTCTTTAAGTTTTTCTAATGTTTCATCTCCGTCTTCTTCAATACGCTCCTCTGTCTCATCTTCAATCTCAGCTGTTTCTTCAGCCTCATCAGTTTCTTCTGATTCATCTACATATCCATCAAGGTCGATATTTAACTGTTCAGCTTTTTCATATATATCTGATGTTTGTGCTGCAATCTTTCTGAATTTCTCACTATTATTTTTGTACTTTTTCTTATCATTTTCCATTTCTCTTCTAGTAGCAGAAATCAAATCTTCAAAAATATCTCTTATAGCAATCACAATAGCAGACAATGTTATTCCTGTAGTTATCGAAGCAATTACTACAACAAGACTCCACAAAATAACTTTAGTAGCAACCATCCCAAAACACAAATTAAGTATGTAAACAATTGATGAACCTACTATTCCTCCGCCAATCCCTTGAATGCCCATCTGACACCAAGTTTTCAAATAGTCAAATGGTGCAGTTAGCTCTAATGCACTAAAATAATTTAGAGCATTTGAAAACGTAGAAATTATTGCAGAAGAAAGAAAAAACATTATAATTACTAAAAACGATTTTAACTTTAATCTTGAAAAATCTCTAAAAATAACATATATTCCAAGCACTATTAAAGTTATTGGAATTGCATACATTATGTTTCCAATACAACCTAATAACACATTTTTTATAAATCTTCCAACAATTCCCGTGTCAGACCCATATATTAAAATAGACAAAATAACGCCAATTAAAACTAACAAAATAGAAGCCATATCTATATTAATTTCTAAACTATTCTTTTTCTTCTTTCTTTTTGCCATCTTTTGTATCACCTCTCCAACAAATATCTTATCGCAACAAAGAACTAAATGCAAGGTAATTTCATTATCTTTATTGCTTTCATTCTTCATACTTTAAATGCTCAAAAGATTTCCAAAACAAGAAAAATGAAAATCTTCGATTTTCATTCTTTCGTCCCTCGAGAGTTTTCGATCGAAAGGAAGAAAATCTCTCGCATAAATTAATGTTTTTTTGTGTAATAGGAAAGAAAATCAATACATAAAAAGTTGCAAATTTGTTACTTTCCTATTACACAAGAAAGATGAAAAGCTTCGATTTTCATTTTTTCGTCCCTCGAGAATTTTCGACCGAAAGGAAGAAAATCTCTCGCATAAATTAATGTTTTTTTGTGTAATAGGAAAGAAAATCAATACATAAAAGGTTGCAAATCTGTTACTTTCCTATTACACAAAAAAAGTAAACTGTGGCAAACACCATAATTTACTTTTATTTTTCACTATCACTATTATCTTAATTCTTTTCTATTATCTTTTATAACATCAATTTTTTCTTGCAAGTTTTCTTCTAACTCTGCAAGAATTTCATCAGCATATTTTTTAGTTCCCTCTATTAAATCTTTTGAAAAAGCATTTGCACTATCAATAATTTCTGTTTTTTGCTCATATGCTTTCTTTGTAATCTCATGCTCATCAATCATAGCTATTATTCTGTTTTCTGCTTCTTTTATCAATTGATTTGCTTCTTTTTGTGCATCAACTAATATTTTTTGTCTTTCTTCTTTTACCCACTTTGCCTGCTTTAATTCATCTGGTAATTTCGTTCTTATTTCATTTACAACCGCAAGTATCTCGTCTTTATCTACAAGAGACTTTTTAGTAAGTGGTATATTTGCACTTCTTTCAAGCATCTCTTCAATAGTTTCTAACAACGTTAGCACTTCCATAACGCGTTACCCCTTTCGCCTAAACAAATTCAATATATTTCTTCCATATCTTTTGTAGTTATACTTTTCAAACATGCCTATCTCTTCGGGCACTTCCTCATTAGTATCAGTTTCAAGGATAAGAATACCATCATCAGTCAAAAGTTGGTATTCAGAAATCAGCTCAATTGAATCTATACCTATACCTTTGTTATATGGTGGATCAACATAAATTATATCAAACTTATTTCCCTTAAGTTTTCTTAATGCAAGTTTGTAGTCGGCATTATATACCTCTACTTGTTCATCAAACCCCGCTTTTGTAACATTCTCATTTATTACACGGACACATTTATAATTAATATCAGTAAAAACCGAAAAGGCTGCTCCTCTGCTTAGTGCTTCAATTCCAATTGCCCCGCTACCCGCAAATAAATCAAGAAATCTAGAATCATTAATTTCATTGGTTAATATACTAAACAAAGCCTCCCTAACCATATCTCTAGTAGGCCTTGTAGAATCTCCATCTATTGTTTTTATATTAAGTCCTTTTCTTTTTCCAGCAATAATACGCATAAGATTCCTCTTTCATACCCTTATTTTAAATAGAATTACCATTTATGTCAATATTTGTAACAAAATTGTAACATTATTTTCAATCTAACTCAAGATAAAATTTAAACAAACTTCTTGCAAAATGTCTTTCTATGAATCATGCAAAGTCCATTTTCTTTAATAGCCTCAATGTGTGCTTTCGTACCATATCCTTTATGCTTTTCAAAGCCATACATTGGGAAAATATTATCATACTCCCTCATAATCCTATCCCTAGTCACTTTAGCAATTATTGATGCAGCTGCAATCGAAATACTTAATGCGTCACCTTTTATTATTGGCAAATATGGTATTCCATTTGTATCAACTCTTTTTTCAGCATCTATAAGTATATAATCTGGTTTAATCTTTAATTCTTCTATGGCTGTATGCATAGCCTTTCTAGTTGCATTTAATATGTTTATCTCATCAATAATATTGTTATCAATTATTCCAACGCTCCAAGCAAGTGCATTTGCAACAATATCATCATAAAGTTTCTCTCTTTTTTTCTCCGAAATTTTTTTTGAATCATTAACGTCTTCTATTAAACAATCTTTTGGTAAAATGACTGCAGCAGCTACTACTGGTCCTGCAAGTGGTCCACGTCCTGCTTCATCAATACCTGCTATATATTTATAACCTTTTTCATAACAATTTTTTTCATATTCGCTAAGTTTAATAAGTCTTTCTATTTCAGCATCTTTCATAATTTCACCCCGCAAATAATCGTACCACAACAAAAAAAATATTGCAACAAGACAAAACAAAAGCGTCAAGTAAGACTCTTATTACTTCTTACCTGACGCTTGAATAGAGGATGATTATTATGAATACTACGCATTTTGTCCCTCAAAATTGCTATCTTGATTTTCTTCTTCATTTCTTTCTTTTTGAATTTCCATTTTAGAAATAGAAACCTCATATGCTCTTCTAATTTCTGAAGTTCCATCTTCAAATTTCTTTTCATATTGTCTACTTTGAATTCTTCCCCAAAGTGTTACTTTTTCTCCAACAGAAATATTTTGGCAAAATCTTGCATTTCTTCCCCACGCAATACACGGAATATAATCTGATTTATTATAAGCTCTATTAACTGCAAGTAAAATATCTGCAATCTCTCTACCAAATGGAGTTGTTCTATATATAGGCTTTTTGCATATAAAACCTGTTAAACATATTTCGTTAGGATTTTGCGTTTCTTCATCATCTTTTTGAAGTCTTATATCCTTAACAAATACTGTTAAAACTAACTTATTCTTTTCATTTTCATAGTTATTATAAGATCTAAATTGTCCATCTATAACAACCTTCTTACCTATTGTAAATTCATTTGTTAAAATTCTTTCAGATACTGTGACAGGAATTATATCGTTATTATCACTCAATCTAGGCACTTCAACATCAAAGCTATAAAAACCTTCACCATACACCTCATGGCTAAATACTCTTTCTGAAGCTATTGTGCCAACAAGTGTAATTACATTATTTTCGCTATAATTTATCACCTTTTTATCCCCCTCATTTGCATTTTTCTAAATTTCTTAATGTATTTTTATTCCTCATTGAGGAACTTTATACCTCACGACAATTCTTATTTTACCATAATTTTCTGCCCTTGTCTACATAATTTGTGAAGAATGTCTACTTTTTTACATTTTTTTCTATAAATTATTATTTAACTTTGATAATATCCTATCTTCAGGCTCATAAAAACTATTAACACAGATACCTCTTTGCTTAGGGGTATAAAAAGCTCGTAATAATAAAAGTTCTGATGCATAATAGCCGATTCCTCTTTTGCTCAAATAAGGGCATATAAATAATTTACATGAAATACATTTCACTTTGCACGTTCCATCTTTATTATTATGTTGACATTTTCTAATTATTTTAAAACAGCATCCATCCGTGCTTGTATAAGGATAATTGTTAAAAAAAATATTTTTATGGCGTTGCAATATACATTTATTGTTTTTAAAATCACAAAAATTAAACTTTAAAAAGTTGTTTTCTAAATCATCACAAACCTTATCATATATGTATTCATTTCTGTCAAAACTTTGCTCTAGAGCACTCAAAAACTTTTCAAATTCATTTATAAAAAATATTTTTTCATTTGTTAAATCTTTACACACATAAATAATTTCATCTGGTTTAAGGTCTTTCATGTTCATAAACTCTTTTATTATATCATCTAAATTTTGTTTTTTTCCAATTTCCGTTTCTTTCTTTTCTAACCCTTTTCCGCACAACAAAATTTTATGTAATTCTTTTTTATTTAAGTCTTTTAAATCTATATTAGCCACTTTTTCTAGTACGTTGTTGATATGCCTTCTCATCTTTGTGTTCCATATTGCCGAAAAAGATATATTGTCAACATTAATAATTATTTTGTTTTCTTTTACATCAAATGCAGTATCAATTACTCTTTCTGGGCAAGACAATATGTACTTTTGCGACACATAATTATACATAGCCTCTAGCAATGCAGAATCATCATTGTTGATATTTTCTACTATTTGTTTTATTTTTTCGCTTAAATTTTTCATATGTAATCTTCTCCTATATTAAAATTGGACGACCATATGAATTAGGCCGTCCTTTTGTTTTAGTCATCACATCTGACAAACATTGTTGAAGTTATCTCAAAGCAAATGCAATAGAAGATTGAAGCGGATATAAAGAAATCAAATACACCTTAGAAGTTTGTTTATACAGCTTACGATACTTATTAACAGCATCATTTCTATCACCAATAAAAACATCAAACACATTTCTTGCTTTTGAAATAAGGTCTATAATTGACGAATTATCATCAATTACATCTCCAAATTTGGTAACAAAATCATAGTAAAGATATACCGTCTTTCCAAAGAGATCGCTGATTATCAAAGCAACATATGTCTCTCCTTGAAACACCTTACCAATAGTCACTTCATCAACACCATCTGTGTAACCTAATTCATAGAGAATACCATCTTCCATACAATCAAAGATTGAAATCCGTTTGGGTTTCCCCGCAGATTTGGTAAGGTAATACATGTTGTTCCCTCCTCATTTTTAATCTACCTTTAACTACTCCTATGCCACTCATACGTTAAAATTTAACATTGTATAAAAAACTCTTATCGTCTCGATTATATAAATAGAATTTTTAATTGTCAATCTTATTTTTATTCACATTTTTCTACTAAAATTTAAATCAAATATGGTGTGCCTATTAATATTCCAATATTATCATTATATATTTTTTCAAATTGATTTATTGACAGTGGATTCTCGCCAAGTCCTGTTTCTATAGTATAACCAGGACGTCTATAATCTTGAATAAACCAATCTCTATATCCAGCATAACTTCCTGTATCTATAACATCATCTAATTGATATCCACTTATTCTTGAAAATTCTTTACCTATTTTTTCTGACTCAGGAGGTTCTAAATTTAAGTATCTCCAATATATCACTTCTCCTTGTGTATGATATGCAAGAATAATTTCAAAATCATTTGATAACGTAAAATTATATATTGCAAGCGATTCTGGCTCGGTAAGTGGACCATATCCAACAAAATCTCGTGGAGCAGGTCTTACAAAGCCTTGCGAAAATTTGTTTTCGCGTGCTAATATCCAATTGGCTGGAAATTGTAGATTTATATCAACACCAAGAATATTTGCCTTCCAACCATTTGGGAATGGAATATTTGGAAAATTATTACCAATTGTTTTTGCATTCTTATACGCCGCCGAATTTGCATTCAAATCTCCAACTACCAAATCAACACCATCCGGATTTACCATGGGAGCTACATATATAGAAGCATCCGTATATAGCTTCTTAATATTTTTTCCAAAGATTTTTCCATCATTTTCATAAGCAATAGCATAATCTTCTATAAACTTCATCATGACAACAGAATTTATCCACTCATTTGCATGCATAGATGCACTATAAAACAATTGTTTTGCCCCATTGCCTAATCTAACATATGGAAGACTTCTTCCCAATACACTTTCGCCATAACTACCAATTACAAGAAAAGGATACTTATCACTCAATGCATTTAAATTCATCATCATTATTCTATAGGGATAACTCATATCTGTAGGAACAATTGTGCCAACTTTACCATTTATATATGGCATTAATTTATTCCAAGTTTGCTCCCCAACAATTCCATCAACTCTAATCCCATATTCTCTTTGAAACGCATATACAGCATTTCTTGTTTGGTTTCCAAAAATTCCATCTACGTTTCCGTTATAGAAACCTATCTTTTTCAACGTGCTCTGTAATAATTCAACATCTATTCCTGTAGAGCCATACCTTAATACTTTCATAAACATCACCCTATACATTCTATTTGAAAAACAAGAAAGATATTCAAGAAAGTTTTCAAATAAAAGGAGAAAAGAAAGCAAAAAATACTTCTAAATGCTGTTATTAGCAACATTTAGAAGTACCAAATTTCCATTCCATCAGTAAATATTACTTTGGAATTTCTTCATCAAACTTAAAAAACATAATGTCCTCAATAGATTCATATCTAGTATGCTTAGCATAAGCTCTAGTAATTGCCCACACAGAAACAAGAAGTAAAGAAAGCACTATACCTAAAATCACAGAATTGTACATAATGGCAATAGGGACAGCCATTGCTACAACAGGAATAATGAAAATAGAAAAAATCACAAAGTGTGGAATTTTCTCAAATACTTTTTCTAGCCATCTTACGCTTAATCCATGGTATCTATGATCATTAAACCATTGAGAAAATGCTAGCATAAATGAGTACAATACAATAGTTACAGGTACAGCAATGAGCTCAACTGTAGAATAGATAATCATATAGCAAATCATTATTGCCACATTCAATAAGATGAAGGCATACCTTACTATATTTTTTACTTTTAGAGAATATTTCTCAGATCTCAAAGTATTAAGAGTTAAAGCTGGTAAAGCATACGTTACTAAAAAGAATGTAACAAAAGAGTACAACAGTTTTACATCACCTCTATAAACTACAAGTAGCCACAAAAGATTGGCAAACAGAAGAGATGTCAAGAATGCTTGAGACCAGTCTTCGGCCACATTTCCAATTGCTACACCTGTTTTCCTAAACAACCGTTTCAACTTTTCCTTCATTCCTACTCCTCCTTTAGTCCGTTTTTGTGTTTTACAGAGAAAGACAATACAGCAATCTTTACAAAGATCCCTCCTTACAGTTATTCTTACGCATGTAGTATTCTACCATATTTGTATACATAAATCAATAAGGAATCCCCTTAAAATGAGGATTCCTTATCTCAAAAACTACCACCCTGCTATATCTTTCTTTTTATCAAACTTAGCATTAATGCTTCTTTTATAGACTTTTTCGTATAATTCTACCCTAGCTTTATAATCTTTTTCTCTCATTTCCTCTTTTCTTTCTTTTAACGGTTTTGTATTATCTGGATATATTGGAGGGAAAATATGAAGCTTATAATTTACTTTCTTAAATCCATCACTTCCTACAACGTCTGTATCAATAATTTCAATAAAACAAGGAATTATAGGCACATTAAACTTACACGCATAATGGTATGCACCTATTTTGTGTGGACGAGGCCTCTTGTAGTTAAACCACATTTCTTGCTCTGGATATATCAAAAGGTATCCTTTATTATCAAATATCTTTTCAAGAGTCGGTATAAAGTTATTTTGTATATATTCTATATTTTGCGAAATTGGTATTGTATAACAATTTTTTATAAGCCAGCCAACTGTGCCTTCCATTTTCATGTTAGTTTCTTGAACTATTATGTACAAATCCTTTTTTCTACCAATCTTTTGCATCAAATATCTAATAACAGTATTATCAAATTTACTAAAGTGATTGCAAGTAATAATAGCACCAGTTTCAATATTTTGAATATTCTCAATGCCTATAATTTCTGTTAACTCGTTTTCTGTTATGGTAATCCTATCAGCTACATTTCTTGCAACAATAGCCTTAAACTTATTTGTCCACTTCTTTTTCAAATTATCACAATTAACAATAAGTTCCTCACGTTCATCATCTGTTAAGATAGGGTCTCCCTCTTCAACTTTATCATTATATTTACTTGCTTTTATATTACTTTCTATATTTTCAATGACTTTTAACCTATCAATACTTTTTTCCATATGTATAATCCCTAAACTTTTTCAAAATATTTTTCATCTAAAACGTTGGCAAAAGTAGCTTTTGAATCCATTATTCTTTCGCTTCGTTTTACTAAATCTATTCCTGCTAAGTCGTCTTTTCTTTTTTGTTCATCAGAATATGTTGCCTTCATCTCTAACAAATCATCATAATAACTACTTTTCTTAGCATAGTTCCAAAAGAAATCCTCATAAGGAACTTCTGAATAATGCCAAGGCTTTCTAAACATATTATAATGTATTAAATGCAAATCGTCATCAGAAAAATTATTATCTTCCACTGGCATCTTGTCCCAACCTTTATGAATATACTTTACTTTGCCTCTACACAAGTAATTTAAATAGTCTTGATCTGGTGCAATAGTATCAAAATTATATGTACCAATTAAGTGTACAAATTTACTCTCTATTTCAAATTTCCTTAATTCTTTTAAATTCATTACTAATATTCCAGAATTAAAGTATTGAGTTGGTTTGATTCCAAGTACTGTTTCAGAATACTTTTTGAAGCTATCATTTCCATTAACAACATCATCTGTAATTGCTCCAAGTAGATTATCGCCTAATTCCTCAAAATACAACTTTGATATATCATCAATAACAACTATATCTGCATCAAGATATAACGCTTTATCATAATCAGGAAATAGTGAAGGAATAAATATTCTATAATATATTGAGTTAGAGTAATAGTCTCTAAGTCCAAGTGTCATATTCTTGGCTACATCTTTTATTTTTTTATTCACATCAGCAAATTCAACCTTGAAATTTTCATTTTCAAACGCAAGAATTTGTTTCACACTTTCATCCTCAAGTTCTGAATTCAATATTATAATTTTGTAATCATATTCTTTAGATGCATTTTCAACTATCGAATGCAATGCTACAGTTAAAAATGGAACATAGTTATCATCTGTTGAAAAAAATATTGGTATCTCTTTTCTTACTTTATTCATACAATTTCTTCTCCTTTTATTTTTAAATATTCTTCTAAAACATCATCAAAATCATTTATCTTATAAACGTCATGTATTTTATCTATATGCCATGGTTTAATATTTAAAGTGTAAATCTTAGGAAAAAACTTTATCGTCATGCTAAAATGTCTTATCACTGTATCACTTCTTCTTTTCTTCTGCTCATTAAACTTTCTTGGTAAATACAACTTAGATTTACACTTCACATTTAAAGCTGTTTGATCTGGAAGCAACATTTTTTTCTCTTTACACATCTGTCTACATTCCGCTAACACTTTAGTTTTTCTCATTCTTTTTAAATTCATTAATAAAACACCAGAATTCATATATTTATAATCAATGAACCACTTTCCAAAGTAATCTTTAACAGCTGCAAAATCGTATTTTTCCACATCAACGTCATACAATTTTTTTATATCATCATACATAACCAAATCAGCATCTAAATATAAAATCTTATCTGGCAATTCAACTATCTCATCAGCAAACAATCTTAAAAAGATATATGGCGTGTAATGAGTGGTCATATTAGTTCCATTTAACATTTCTTTTTCAAACATTTTTGAAATATTTATAAGTTTAACACTACTCTTTGAGTTAGCATTCTTTACTATCATTTCTATTCTTTTTCTTTCACCCTCGCCCAATGGTATAAAGTCACCATTTAATTTCTGTAAATCCGCCGTAATCAAATATATACTTAGTGGCTCCTTTGTATGTTTAATCATAGAAATAATAGCAATTAGTAATCCATCATATACTTTTTTGTTTCCACAAAACATAATATTAATCATTTTTATCACATACCTTATAATATTTTATAACTTCAACATTACTTTCTTGGCTTCTCCTAATCATAGCATTATATACTTGATTTCGAAGTAATAATTTTTTCTCAGCAATACTTATATCTCCATCAATGGTAAAAGGGCCATCTATATACGCAACTATTTTAGGTCTTTTTCTATTCCCCCACTTTTGATATGTAATAGTCAAAGAAAATACTGGAATGTTCTTTTGAGCAGGATATTTAAATGAACTATCTTTAAAAGGTCTAATTTTTGTATAATACTTCCAAACATGAGCTTCTGGATATATTGCTATAACACTTTTTTCATCAATTCTTTTATTTATGGCTTTTATAAAATTCTTCCCGCTTTCTATATTACCTGGAATTGGTATAGCCCCAAGCATCTTTGTTACATATTTTAAAATCGGTAACGAAACATTATCTGGATTCGCAACAATATATGCCCTCTTTGGAAAATTTGCAAAAGTAGGCCACAAAACATCTGCAATATTTTGCGTATGATTTATATACATATAATAGCCAACATTTCTGTATGGCTTTAAAACATCTCTATTTTCAATTCTATATCCGAACTTCAATTTTAAATAAGCAAATGAAATTGGCAACGCAATTATCCTATATATAAACCATGACGTAATCTTCCAAAATATATTCTTTGGAACATATTCATAACTTTCGTCAATCTTTATCGCCTTAATATTACTGCCTGCAAAATCATCATTTAACTCATCAGAATAATAGATTTCCTTTTTCATATATACATGTATTCTCCCTATTATAATTATCTTGCTTAAGTTACACTAGTAATCTTTATTAGGTTTTTTCCAATTATATTGCTAACCAATTCTTTTGCTTTAACGTTTGCCAACTGTGAGTTAGTACCATCCTCGATATAAGCTTGTCTAACAATAGAGATTAAATTTCTAAAGAAATTATTCATCTTCACTTTTATTGGTTCGTTCCACAATGATTGAGCTGAGAAATCAAGCAAAATTCTATACGTTGCATTATCCTCATCATACATTTTAGTAATATACTCTTGAAGTGCATCAACTTTATTATTACTATTATCTACACATTCTTTAAATTTCTCAATGATTAAATTATTGAAATCATCAACAACACTCTCTATTAAACATTCCTTAGTCTTATAATGGTAAGTCAGCTGCCCTACAACTAATCCTGCCCTTTTAGCAATTTCTCTCATTGATATTGAAGAATATCCTTTAAAAGCAAGTAATTCATAAGTAGCCTTTTTTATCCTTTCAGATGTATTAAGTTTGTGTTTTGAAAAAAACATGATTTCACCTCCATGAGTACTATAATTAGTACAACCGTACTAATTATAGTACAAGTGTATTATTTTGTCAAATTTTAGACACATTGATGCCGAAGTCACGGCAAAGTTATACTATTTTTTTATCTGTCTACCCTCATGATTTATTATATAGTTGTCTTCATAAATAAGTTCTGTAAGTGATGTTATTTCATATCCCTCTTCTCTTATTGTATCTATTATTTTTTGAAGTCCCTTTGCAGTATAATGTGTATCGTTATGCATTAAAATAATACTTCCGTTTCTAATCTTACTTTTTATTCTTTTACACATTTCTTCTGTTGTTTTTCCGAGTATAATCTAGTGTGTCAACATCCCATTGAACAACCTTCATATTTAGACTTTCTGCAGCTTCTATTACAGTATTGTTATACTCTCCATATGGTCCTCTATAAAATTTAATTTTTTCTCCCGTTATCTCACTAATTCTACTATTACACTTTTCCATATCTTGAACATTCTCATCAAAAGACATTTTGTTTACATGTGCATGTGAATCCGAATGGTTACCAATCTCCATACCACTCTCACTTAAACTCTGAACTGCTTCTGGATATTTTTGAACCCAAGTACCTACTGTAAAAAATGTAGCATATATATTATTAAATTCTAATATATCTATTATGTCATTTATATCATCTGCCCCCCAAGCACAATCAAATGTAATAGCTACTTTTTTATCTATAGTTTCAACACTATATATAGGAAGTAGCTTATTACCCGAAGCTGTTTCAATAACATTATCTACTATATGATTACCAGCAACACTAATTATAGTTAGTACACTAAGTATCAAAATCCCAAAAAGTATAAATCTAACATTAATAACGTAAAAATTATTTTTCATAAAAAAACACCTCCCATACACAATTGTATGAGAGGTATAGAAGTCTTTATTACGATTTTTATTTTAGTCGTACATATATTTTTGCTCTACGATGTTCTTTTTTAAATGCTGTGGCAGCCTTCGTTAATTCTTCTCTAATGTGGATATATTGAGGGCGTTTTTGCCTACCTCTATTTTTTATAGAATAGGAAAGTAACAGATTTGCAACTTTTTATGTATTAATTTTCTTTCCTATTGTATAAAAAAACTTTAATTTATGCGAGAGGTTTTCTTCCTTTCAGTCGAAAACTCTCGAGGGACGAAAGACTGAAAATCGAAGATTTTCATCTTTCTTGTAACAAATTCAATTATTTTAGTTTTGATAAATTATTTCATTCTTTTTAATCTAAGAGTGTTTAATATTGTAATTAAAGTAACTCCTGTATCAGCAAATACTGCCATCCACATTGCTGCATAGCCAAATACCGACAACATTAAAATAATTATTTTAACCAATATAGCAAAAATCAAATTTTGCTTAATTATTTTATTTGTATTTCTAGATATTTTTATTGCTATAGGAATTTTTCTTAAATCATCTTTCATTATTACTATATCCGAAGCTTCAATTGCAGCAGCAGAGCCAATCTCTCCCATTGAGATTCCTATAAAAGCTCTCCTTAACACTGGGGCATCATTTATGCCATCACCCACAAAAGCTACAGCCTCATCATCTTTTGCAACTTTTTCGTATTCACTAAACTTATCTTGTGGCAACATTTCATACTTTATTTCATCTATGTCAAGTTTTTTACCAATCTCAAGTGCTACATCTTTTTTATCACCCGTAAACATGTATGTTTTTATTCCAAGCTTTTTTAAACTACTAATGGCTTTTGCTGTTCCTTCTTTGATACCATCATCAATTATTATTGATGCAACGTGTTTTCCATCAATATTTAAATGCACACTTGCCTCAAGTTTACAGTCGTCACAAATCTTAATTGTACCAACTTTTATTTGTTTGTTATCTATTTCATATTCGATACCTTTGCCACTAATCTCTTTATAATTTTCAACATCTTCGCCATTTACCTTTTCATTTGCAAGTTTCATTATTGACTTGGCAATTGGATGATTAGAAAAAGATTCACCTTTTGTTAATATCTCAATTATATCTTCTCTTTTATAGTTATTATCAAATATTTCTATGCTAGTAACATTAAACGAACCTGTTGTAAGGGTGCCTGTTTTATCAAATATAATTTTTTTCAAATGCATTAAATTATCTAAATAATTACTACCTTTTATCAATACGTTATTTTTAGATGCCATGCCTATTCCAACAAAATACGACAATGGAACAGATATTGCAATAGCACAAGGACAAGATATAACAAGGAAAGTTAATCCTCTATATAAACTTTCCGAAAACTCTGCAACACCTAAAACAGGAAGTAATATAGTTATAACAACAGCAAGTAATATAATAACTGGAGTATAAACTTTACTTATTTTGGCAACCATTGTTTCGGAATTAGCTTTTTTATCAGTAGCTTCTTCTATAAGAGTTAAAATTCTTGAAACAGTTGAATTTTCAAAAAGCTCGTTTGCCTTTAATTCAATCACTTCACCCTCATTTATAGAACCAGAAAGAATCCTGTCGCCTTTTTCAACACTAATTAATTCTGACTCGCCAGTTAATGCAGAAGTATCTAACTTCGTAGCTCCACTAGTAATAATTCCATCAACAGGAACCTTTTCGCCTTTCTTTACAACTAATAAATCATCAAGTTTTATTTTTTCAACATCAATAGTTTTTATTTCATCATTAATCTTTAAATTTGCAAAATCCTGCTTAATATCAAGTAAATCCTTAACTGAATCTCTAGTCTTATTTATTGCCTTTTCTTCAAGAATCTTTCCTAATGTATATAATGCTACAACCATCATTCCATCAAAAGATTCACCAATAGCAAAAGCACCAATAGCAGATATAACAATCAAAGCATTTTCATTAAGCGTTTTATTCTTGAATAAAACTTTAACAGCATTAATTGCATGTTTGTGCAAAAGTAGTACATACGACATTAGCATAAGTATAGTATTTAAGAAAAAAGGTAACTCAATGTACTGTGCAATAAGTCCAATCAAAACGCCTAATATTAGCGTTAATATTGAATATTCTTTTTTGTTAACTATTGCATTTTCGTCTACAATATCAGCTTCTGGTTCGACAGTTTTCACAAGTTCATTGAGTTCTTTTAAAGAAATTTCATACTCACTTTCAAAAGATATCTTTGATGTATTAAAATTAACTACTACATTGTTAAAACGATCATTATTATTTAATTCTTCTTCTATCTCGCGAGCACAATTTGCACAATCTAAATTCAAGATATTATATTTATATTTTTTCATAAAATTCCTCCATGTACAATCAAATTTCAAATTCTATATATAGTATATAATATCTTTTTTTATTATGCAATATAAATATGAATTTTATTTCATATTTAATATTTCTATACTACTGTTAATATTATACCTGCAAAAACCATGGCAATAAAAATATATTGCTTTACAGATAATTTTTCTTTCAAAAATATTCTAGAAAGTACAAGAGAAAGCACGCAATATGACGAAACAACAACCGCGGATATTGTAGCATTTGTAGCCATAGCATAAACATAGAAAAACTGTCCTGCAGTTTCAAGTACTGCAGCTACAATATTATTTTTCTCATTTAATAACTGAACATTCTCCTTTTTAACAAACTTAAGAAATATATATGAAATTATCGCAACAATGAAGAATGTCAATTCATATGCAATCAGTGCATTTTCCTCATTAATTAAAGAAAGTTCATCCAAATAAACAGCATCTAAAAACGTTCCTAATCCATCAAATAAGCAATAAACTATAGGAAACATTATAGCAAGAAAACTTATCCTATATTTCTTTGAGACAATTTTAGAATTATCCTTATCATTAGCTTTCGACTCCAAATATGCCAAAAGTATTATACCAATTATGATAAATATAATTCCTATAGCTTCATTAATGCTCAAAGCATACGAAAAGAAAATAATACACAAAATAGTTGCAATTGCACCAGATGAATTTTGTACGGGTGAAGCAACAGACAACTCAATGTACTTTAAACCAGCATAACCTATTGCCATAGATATAATATAGCAAGCAGAAACTGGTAAATACTTAACTAAATTGAAAAAATCATATTGAAAACCACATTTAATAAGCATATATATTGCTTGAATTCCCATGACTATTCCAACTATTATAACTGTTTTCAAATATGCGTGCTTATCTTCCTTTCGTTGATTTGCTTTCTTATAAAAAAGATCCGCAAAACCCCATAACGCAAACGTTAAAATCGCATATATACCCCACATAATATTCCCTCACTTATTATAAAATTTTAAAATAGTACAAAAAAATTATAGCATTTCAAAAATATTCGTGTCAATGCAACGAAAAAAATAGAAGAATACGCAACCGTTAAAACTCAAAAATTGGTTAGAACAATTTTTAAAACATTCTAACCAAGCTTAAATAAACACACACATTAATTTTTTATGCAAAAAGAGGGCAACATGCCCTCTCTTGCACACGAAAGATGAAAATCAAAGATTTTCACTCTCTCGCATAAAAAAACAACAGATTACCCGAAATCTGTTGTTTATGGCTCCCCTTGTAGGACTCGAACCTACGACCTGCCGGTTAACAGCCGGACGCTCTACCAACTGAGCTAAAGAGGAATATAAAATGTGGCAAACTCCTATTTTCACAATGGGCGTCCCATTACTATCTTCGGCTTTAACGAGCTTAACTGCTGTGTTCGGGATGGGAACAGGTGTGACCTCGTCCATATCTTCACCACGTTTATAAGTATACTATTATTCATTAAACTTGTCAACAAAAAAAATAATTTTTTTTGAATATTTTTAAACGTGCTATTTGTTGCATATTTGTAGGTGCTTTTTATTGACATTTTATTTTTTTCATATCAATCAAATGAAAAATCAATCTTCATATTACAACTTTTTGAACCAGAATCAATTTCTCTGTTCTTTATATTACTTAGCAAAATTTATAACTCCATGTCTTTTGTAATATCACACAAGTCATAACGTATAACTTTGCTTAAGTCTTCCAAAGTAACTTCAACTTGGTAGCCTATTTTACCCGCACTAAATATTATAGTTTGAAATTGCTGGGCACTGTTATCTATTGTTGTTTTAAAAAACTTCTTCATTCCTATCGGCGAACATCCACCATGTATATATCCTGTTAAAGGTAACAAATCTTTCTGCTTTAACATTTCAATACTCTTTTCATTTACCGCTTTTGCGGCTTTCTTCAAGTCAAGTTCTTTTTGAACAGGTACAATAAAAACATAATGATTGTTTGTTTTACCCACCGTAACTAATGTTTTAAAAACTTGATTCACATCTGCACCTATAGCAGCTGCAACATCAACCCCACTAATGGCATTTGCATTTACATACGAATAGCTATTATATTTTATTTTTTTAGAATCCAATATTCTCATCACATTCGTTTTTTCTTCCATAATTGTACTACCTCCAATTACGTTTATATAAACAATTATTTAAATTTTGAAATAATTATCCTTTTATATCTTCAATACTTTTTACCGAACTTGAACCATTCTCTAATTCTTTATACCTCTTGATTTTCATCGTAGATGTCTTTTCAAATTCTCCTTCTTTAATTTCTAAAGATTTTACGGCTTTATATGAAGTTAACTTTTTATTAACCTCCTTAACCTTTTCCCAGATAATATCATATATTTCTTTTTCAGAAAGATCTTTACCATGTATTTCTTCTATTTTCTTATAATCAGGAATTACTCTAGCAGTAATAATCAATTCTTTTTCTTCTTTCTTGCTATTGCTATCTGGCTTTTTACCATAAACCATAGATTCCTTTATCTCATCTTCTTTATCCAAGTACATCTCAATTTCTTCTGGGTAAATATTCTTACCATTTTGCGTTACTATAACATTTTTACTTCTTCCTGTTAAAAATATAAATCCATCATTAGCTATATACCCAATATCTCCTGAATGGAAGTATCCATCTTCATCTATAGCCTTTTTAGTTTCCTCTTCATCTTCATAATATCCCAGCATAAGTGTAGGAGACTTAATCAAAACTTCACCCTCACCATTTTCGTCTGGTTCAAGTATTTTAATATCTGCTTGAACTATTGGTCTACCAACAGAACCAACGCACATCTTATAATCTGGTGTAAGAGCAGATATAGGAGCTGTCTCTGTTAATCCATAACCCTGTAAGAATGTCATTCCAATATTTTCAAACCAAGTTCCAACCTTTTTGTCTATTGGTGCTGCAGCTGTAACAATAATTCTTAAATTTCCGCCAAGATTATCATATATTTCCTTAAATGTCTTTCTCTTTACATCTATATTAGCCACCTTTAAAGCATTTGTAACTTGTATCATTGTTCCAAATATAATAGCAGCCCTTTTATTTTTTTCAATCTTTTCGTTAATCTTTTTGTATAAATTTTCAACAAGCAAAGGAACAGTCAAAATAGCAGTAGGCTTTGCTTCTTGTAAATTCGGTACAATATATCTCAAGCCTTCACAAATTGCAATAGAAGCTCCTTGAGATATAGGATATAAAAATCCAATTGTTGATTCATAGCAATGATGAAGTGGAAGCACTGAAAACAATCTATCTGTAGGATAAAGTTTAACATATGCCGTAACAGCATTAATATTTTCTGCCAAATTCCTATTATTTAGCATAACACCCTTTGAATTAGAAGTCGTACCTGAAGTAAAAAACAATATTTTAAACTCCTCAGGATCAATCTCTCTCGTTGCAAAACCATTATTACCTGACTTTATAAGTGCTCTTCCAAGTAATATTAAATTATTTATTCCAACAAACTTTCCATCAAGTTTCTTATCCGAATTCATTTCAATAAAATAATCAACTTCTGGAATAGATTCAGCAATCTTTTTTATATCAGGTTCCTTTTTTGATGAGTAAATAATCGCACTAGCTCTAGATCTTCTAACTATATTTCCTAACTCATTCAAAGGAAGTTCTCTATCAGTTGGAACAGCTATACCAACGCCGCAAAGCATTGTCATATATGATAAATACCAACCATATTGAGTCTCACCTATAATTATTACCCTTTTGTTTTTTAAATTCAAAATATTAATAAGAGCCGTGCCAAGGGCCATAACATCTTTTCCAAACTCTTTATATGTTGTAACCTTATATGGTTCTTTATGATTAGGCTTTTCCAAAATACAAGGATTATTCGGGTACATCTTAAGCGAACGCAAAAAAAACTCCTTTACTGTTTTGTAATGAGTCGCATCCTCATAAGGTTCCGTTCTTTTTTTAGACTCTTTCTTTTCTATTTTATCATAATCTATATTTGCAATATCCTGCTCAATATTATTAATCTTCATTTTCTTAAAATTAAATTCAGGTATTTTTAAATCTCTTAATCCCATAGTAATATAAACAGCTCCCTCTAATTGTTTTGGTTATAAAACCATGTTTTATTATAGCACAGCAAAAAAAAATAGTCAAAACAAGTGACCATTCGTTCTAATTTTAGCTGTATAAATTAACATTAAAAGCAAATAATGTACAATATGAGGATCGTGAAAAAATGAGTAATAAAAACTTTTTAAAAGATATGCCTGTTGGACTTGCGTTATCGCTTGGAATGAATGAATTCGACATGGAATTTTATGCTGAATTGAACAGCACAACACGAGATAACATAAAAAAGTATATTCAAGCATCAAATAACGGTGCAGAAGCTAAAAGCAAAATAAACCAAACGGTCAAAAGCTTAGAAAAACATGATTTAAAATTCTTAGATTAGTGCCATTAAATTAAAGTTTTTTATGCAATAGGAAAGAAAATCAATACATAAAAAGTTGCAAATTTGTTACTTTCCTATTAC
>CAVHNT010000045.1:0-12665 GCA_963637565.1 bacterium | reverse complement strand
CGAACGTAAAGAAAAAGCTCCAGTGGAGCTTTTTTAGAGAGTTGACAGAGCTTGCAAAGCAAGCGAGGTCTAGGATGCGAAGCAGACGGCGAATCCCTCTGTCTCCGCCAAAGATTCTATGTTAGAACGGTAGAATCTTTTTTTATACAATAGAAAAATAATTTTCTATTGCATAAAAAAACTTTAATTTAAGCGTGAGATTTTCTCCTGTCAGTCGAAAACTCACGAGAGTCGAAAGACAAAAAATTAAAATTTTTTGCTTTTTTGCATAAACTAAAACGATTCGAACCCGCGAGGGCAACGAACGTAAAGAAAAAGCTCCAGTGGAGCTTTTTTAGAGAGTTGACAGAGCTTGCAAAGCAAGCGAGGTCTAGGATGCGAAGCAGACGGCGAATCCCTCTGTCTCCGCCAAAGATTCTATGTTAGAACGGTAGAATCTTTTTTTATACAATAGAAAAATAATTTTCTATTGCATAAAAAAACTTTAATTTAAGCGTGAGATTTTCTCCTGTCAGTCGAAAACTCACGAGAGTCGAAAGACAAAAAATTAAAATTTTTTGCTTTTTTGCATAAACTAAAACGATTCGAACCCGCGAGGGCAACGAACGTAAAGAAAAAGCTCCAATTATACCAATTATTTCGATTGAAAAAACTAATATTTAAGTGTATAATGTTTCAAGGTTTTAATGTTTGGAGGGAAGTGTATGAAAATAATTTTGGCTTCAAAATCACCAAGAAGAAAGGAATTGCTCTCACTTATTACGAATGATTTTGATATTATCGTAAGTGATGCAGATGAGAATGTTGATAAAACTTTGACTTCGGCTGAAAAGGTAAAGTCTATTGCAAAGCAAAAGGCAAATATTGTAGCTAATAATGTTGATGAAGATTGCGTTGTGATTGGTAGCGATACTATTGTTGTTGTTGATGAAACCATTCTTGGCAAACCACATGATCATGATGATGCTGTTAGAATGCTTCGTATGATTTCAGGAAGAACTCACAAGGTTATGACTGGTGTTTCTGTTGTGATAAAGAAAGCTGGAAATTTAAAAGAAATTAATGATGTTGATATAACAGATGTTCATGTTAATGCTTTGTCGGATGAAGAAATTGAAAGCTGGATTAATACAGGAAATGCATGGGATAAGGCTGGTGCATATGCTATACAACAAGAGTTTTCTGTTCATATAGACAAAATAAATGGTAGTTTTGCAACTGTTATGGGGTTGCCAGTTCACCTTGTTTATAATATCCTAAAAGACGAAAATGTATTGTAATGCTTTAAAGGAGGGATAACAAATGAAAAAGAAAAATAATAAGGAAAATAGTAGGATTAAAAATATTATTTTAGTTGTAATATTTTTAATTATTTCTCTTTACTTTGGCGATACGCAATTAAAAGATGCTTTAAATGAACGAGGTGTAATTGACCAGAATATTTTTATTGAGCAAGATGAACAACAACAAGATGATGTTATACAGGGGGAAAATGTCAATAATAGCAATCAGAAATCAGATACAAGTGTTAATGAAAAGATAGATAATTCAATAATTGAGAAGCAAGACTCGAAAGACTTAGATGTATACGTCTTTGATGTTGGACAAGCTGATTCTATTTTGGTAAGTTGTAATGGAAAAAATATGCTTATAGATGCAGGAAATAACGCTGATGGAAAGCTTATTGTTAAAGAACTACAAGATATGGAAATAACAACAATTGATTACTTAGTTGGTACTCATGCTCATGAAGATCATATTGGTGGATTAGATGATATTATTGATAATTTTGAAATTAAAAATTTTTATATGCCATCTAAGCAGTATACTTCAGCAACATATAAATCAGTAATAAAGTCTGCTAATAATAAGAATCTAAAGATTGTTTCACCAAAAGTTGGGGATAAATTTCAGTTAGGTTCTGCAACTTGTGAAGTGATGTCAGCTAATGATAAAAGTGATGATTTAAATTTGACTTCTATAGTCATAGAAGTTACTCATGGAGAAAATAAATTTTTGTTTATGGGTGATGCTGAAATTGAGAATGAAGAAGAACGTTTGTGGGATGATGTAGATGTTTTAAAAGTTGGTCATCATGGTTCTAGAACGAGTACATCTGAGGACTTTATAGAACAAACAAAACCAGAAGTAGCAATTATTTCACTTGGAAAAAATAATTCTTATGGACATCCTCACAAAGAGGTTAAAGAACTTCTTGAAGAATATGATATTTCAATATATAGGACAGATACAGAAGGTACTATTCATGTTGTAAGTGATGGTGAAAAATATGAAATAGAAACTTTACAAATTCATTTGGATGGAGATAAAAAATAGTTTTATTCCATGCTTTGTGAAATTGAGAGGTATTACAAAAATGAATAGAATTTGTTGAAAATGGGCGAGTGATTTTTTATCACTCGCCTTTTAAATTTTCTTCCTTTTAGTCGAAAACTCTCGAGGGACGAAAAACTGAAAATCGAAGATTTTCAGTCTTTCTTGTTTTGCTTATGAAGTATGATACATTCAAAAAATATCGCAAATTAAGTGATGGAGTACACTATACCTTACTAATAATTTTGAGAATTAAATAAAATGTATGATGATATTCTATGAGTATAGTTATAAAAAATATTATAATAAACTTGAGAAAACATACTAATATATGTTAATCTTATAGTAGATTGTACGAATGAGAAGGAGGACAAAAATGAAAAATAAAAAAGGTATTTCAATGATTTCGCTAATAATAACTATAATTGTTTTAATAATACTTTTGCTTATAACATATACAGTTTCGAGAGTTGCAATAGAAAAGGCTGAATATGCTATATTTGTAAACAATTTAAAAGCAGTTCAAGAAGCAATGGACAATAGTACTTTAAAAGTTCGACGTGAAACAATTGTGAAAGGAAAAGTTTTAACCAATGCACAAATATACAATTACATAGCAAAAGGTGGTAGTACAGAATTAGATTTTGTAGAAAAAGGAAAAGAGCCACAATATACAATAATTGAAGAAAACTCAAATTTAGATATGATTTTACCAGAAATGAAAGCAAATACTTCAAGTGAATTCGGAGTTAAAATTAAATATGCTGTAACTGATGATGGAGTTGTTTTTATTTGGCCTCCATTTGAATATAGAAATGGTTTTTATATAACTGGAAGTGATAAAGTAAGTTCAGATATTTTGAACAAACCAGGAGAATCTGATGTTGCTGTTGATGAAAAAAACAAAACAATTTTGTTAGACGTAAATGGCAATTTAAAAAATCCTATCGAAGAAGAGGAAGAAGAAGTAATAAAAATTAAGATACAAAAACCAACTATAACAGGAACTTATACATACAACGGAAATGAACAAACTGCTACATTATTGGGATTTGATGAAAGTAAGATGTCAATAGTAAATCAAACTAGAAAAAATGCAGGAACAGAGCCAATAATAGTAAGTTTAAGAGAACCAGACAAATATGCATGGGATGGAGAAGAATCAAAACGTGTAAGTATTCCATGGACAATAGAGCCAAAAGAGGTAGCAGTTCAATGGAGAAATTTAAGTTTTGAATATGACGGAAATAGTCATGTACCAACGGTTATAGTTAATGGAATTAATGGAGAGAAAATTAATGTTTCTGTTAGTGGTGCACAAAAAGATGGCGGTAAATATACCGCAACAGTTTCTATGGAAAGTGTGACAGGTGGAAAGAAAGAAAATTATACATTAACTAATACAAGCATTGAATATGAAATAATAGTTAGCGAAATTATAATAAAATCTGCAGACTATACTGGGGTGTATGATGAAAATGCTAAAACGATAGAATTGGCTGTAATTAATCTTGCTAATGGCTATGAGATATATTACAGTTCAGAAGTTCAATTGACAGCTAGCAATTACTTAGCAAAAGGAAGTACGATAAAACCAACAAGAACAAATGCAGGAGAAACAATAGTTTATTATTACATAAAAGCAAATGGTGGAGCAGAAAAAAGTGGAAGTAACAAAATACAAATAGAAAAAGCTAGTATATCACCTGTATTAAATATGGAAAACTATGTATATGGTGGAGTTAAATCAACACCAACTATTGTTGGAAATATTGAAAATGGTTCAGTTACATACTATGTAAATAGTACTAATTCAGTAACAGGTGGTCAAAGTTGGTCAGAGATCACGGACGCATACTCTTTGAATGCAGGAAAGTATTATATGTATGCAGTTGTTGACACGACTACAAATTATAAATCGGCTACTACAAGCACAAAAGAATTTACAATACAAAAAGGAACAATGAGTGGAAGTGTTACAATAAAAGGCACAACTAAATATGGAGAAACATTAACAGTAGACACTCAGAATATTGTCCCTAATAATTCTATATATAGTTATGTTTGGTGGTATTCACCAAGTGCGAGTGCCACACTAGGAACAAAGATAGATGATTCTACAAATAGTAATACATATAAAATTGGTGATGGCTTAATAGACCAATATATTGGTGTTACAGTCACAGCAACAAATGAAAACTATGAAGAAAAGACGTTTACAGATATAACAGATACAACTGAAAATGGAGAAGGAAAAGTAATACGAATAGCAATCACAAAGCCAACAAAAACAAATAAAACGTATTCATATAACGAACAAAATCAAACATTAGAATTGAATGATTATGATTCTTCGTTAATGAATATAACAAATAATTCAAGTACTAATGCCGGAAACTTCACTGCTGTAGTAAGTTTGAAAAATAATAACTATATGTGGAGTGATTCAACAACAAGCGATTTGAATATTAATTGGAGTATAGAAAAAATAGCAAATACACTTAGTGTAACAGCAATAACAAACTTGAAAACAACAGGAGGAGACTTGGCTTTGGTAACAGCATCAAATGCCCAAGGAGCCGTATATTATTCTATAGGTACTGCATTAACATCTAGTAATTATTCTTCAGCAGGAAGCACATCAATACCAACAGCAAGAACTGCAGGAACATATACAATATATTATTACACTCCTGGAAATACAAATTATCTAGAGAAAAGTGGCAATGCACAAGTGATAGTAACGGCAACCACATATACTGTGACTTACAATGCAAATGGTGGAAGTGGAGCACCAGCAAATCAATCAAAGATACTAGGAACAAACCTCGTATTAAGTAGTACAATACCAACGAGAAGTGGATATGACTTTGTAAACTGGAACACTGAAAGTGATGGAACCGGAACAAGCTATACTTCAGGAGAAACGTATACACAAGATGCACCACTAACATTATATGCAATATGGAATGCTAAAAAAGTTGCATTAACAGATTCATTAAACATAGGAGTCTTGTACTCTTACAATACAGATCCTCCAGCCACTGATACGAAAGAATTGGAGATAGATTTAACAAATATAAAAACGTTGTCATTTAATACAAGTGCATCATGGGCATATAGAAATAATGTAAAGGCAATAGTTTCACTAATAGTTAATGGGACAGAATATAAGAGTGCAAACATCATAGAGGGCGATTCTAACCCAATAAATAATTCTTTCTCTTGGGATGTTTCTTCGATAACAGGTACTGCAACATTACAGCTTTATGGATACTCTACTGGTGGAACAAAGTATTCTTGGGGTGGATATAATTTCCCAGCATGGCAGTCAAACATTGGTCCATTAAGTGTGACAGATATAGTATTGCAATATTAAAATATAGAGGTTGACACAAACCAAAAAGAGGCTCACTTGTTTCAAAAGTGAGCCTTTTTACAACTATTTTACGTCATCAGATGGCGTTAAAGAAGAAGTTTCAATTTGTTTTAAAAGTTTATAGCAAAGTTCAGCTGCTTGACCTCTTGTAACAATTTCGCTTGGATTTACGTTGTTGCCATTTCCACCTTGAACTATTTTATAACCTGTTAAGTTTTTAATAGCCTGAATTGCCCATGATGGAACAGAATTCTTATCTGCATAATTTAAATCATCTTTAGAGTCTGCCATATTAATTTTTGCATGCAAAGCATTGTTTATCATAACAAAAGCTTCAGCACGGGTTATTTCTCTATTTGGATAAAGTGATATTTTATCGCCTTCGCCAACACCGCTAATTAACTTCATATTATATGCAATTTTTGCATCTTTTAGTAACCAATCTGGAATATTTTCTTCATCATCAAATACCATATTTGCAGGTTTTGCAGAACCATCTTTATTAACAATAGATAATAAAAACAGCATGAATTCGCCTCTTGTCATTTTTTCATCTGCATGATAATAAAAATTGTCGCTTATTTCTTCACCTATAATAAATCCTCTTGCTGCTAAATGTGATGCAGAGTAATTTGCCCAGTGATTTTGCATATCTTTATAATTGAAAGGTATAACTGGTGTATTATCTTCTACAGTTATGGATACTGTAGCAACATTAGAATATTTATCACCAGATTCCAATCTAAATGTGAAAGAATCTTTTCCTATAAAATCACCACTTGGTGTATAGTTAAAAGAAGCAGAAGTATCGTCTTGACGTTTTAAAATACCGTTTTTTGGTAATGTAATGATAGCAAAATTAAATGTTTCATCGCCAGAGGCAGTAGCTTCCATTGAGCTTTTTAAAACTTCACCTTTTTTTATAACAAATTTCGAATCATTAGCAGTACTTAATAAAACATTTGAAGTCTCACCGCTAGAAATTGGTGGAACAATTTCACCGCTAGAAATAGGCGGAACTACTTCGCCGCTTGAACTAGGCCCAGTATCTCCACTGTCGCCACTAGAAACGGCTAAAGCTAAGTTTGAACCTAATAATATAAATAGTGTTGTTAACACTAAAAAAGTTTTTTTAAATTTCATAATTAAATTCCCTCCATATGATTTTTATGTTTTCTTGTTGTGTCAATATTATTTTGGTTAAAATTGATGTTAATATAACAATATTTTTATGGCAAAATTGGAAAATAATGGTTTGAAATGCATAAAAATTTGACAAGTAGATAAAATAGTAGTAAAATCCGATATGTTCGACTCATAATACATAAGGAAGGAGTATTTAATGGAAGAACAAGACAGTATATTATTACAAAAGAAAATGATTTTATTTTTATCAATAATTATAGTAACATTATTATTTACTTTAACTTTTAAAACTAGTCTAAAAATAAAAAAAGTTGCAACTGCTATAGAAACGTACAATAAGAATTTGATTACTGTGGAAAGACCTGAAGAATATGAATATGTATTAAGCGAACAAGTTGCATATATGGCTTCAAGAGAAGTTTCAGAGGAAGTAGATACAAATGTTACAGATAGCAAAATAGAGCAAAATATAATTACTGAAGATATTGAAGATAAGAAAAAAGAAGAAACAAAAGAAATAGAAAGTGAGGTAAAAGCAGTTTCATACAGAGAATTGGCAGAAAATAATCCACCAGAAGAATACAAACAAGTAATAGAAGCTACAGCAACTGCATACTGTTTGTGTCAAAAATGTTGTGGAAAATCTCCATCAAGTCCTGGTTATGGAGTAACAGCATCTGGATTAAAAATCATTCCTGGAACGGGAATGAAAGTTATTGCAGTAGATCCAAAAGTTATACCATTGGGTTCTAAGGTTTATGTTCAAGGATTAAATGGTGCGTGGGACTATGGATATGCAGTAGCTGGTGACACCGGCGGAGCAATAAAAAGTATGAAAATTGATTTATACATGGACTCTCATGAAGAAACACTAAATTGGGGAAGAAAAAAAGTAAATATATATGTAGTAGACTAAAATTTTAAAAGATATTTAAATTCGAATGTAGTTTAAATATCTTTTTTATTATACAATAGAAAAAAATTAATACATAACAAATTTGAAACCTTTTTAATAGAAAACTTTAATTTTAATATTGCAAGTTGTAAGGATTAAAATTATAATAATATCGAGGTGTAGTATGAATTTAAGAGAAGAAACAGAATTTTTACTAAAAAAATACAAGCTAAAAGCGAATAAAAGTCTTGGTCAGAATTTCTTAATAAATCAACAAATAATAGACGATATAGTAAAAGTAGCCAATGTAAATGAAGATGATTTAATTATTGAAATTGGACCTGGTCTTGGAAGCTTAACGAGTAAACTTGCAGATAATGCAAAAAAAGTTATTGCAATTGAACTTGATCAAAACATGATTGAAATATTAAAAGAACGTTTTTCACTTTATAAAAATGTTGAGATAATACACGGCGATATAATAAAAGTTGATTTAAAAGAACTAATCGGTGAAGAGAAAAAAGTAAAAATTGTTGCAAATCTTCCTTATTATATAACAACACCAATAGTAATGAAATTACTTGAAGAAAATTTAAAAATGGAATCAATAACTGTAATGGTTCAAAAAGAAGTTGGAGAAAGATTTTGTGCCATTCCAGGTGGAAAAGAGTATGGAGCAATTACAGTTAGCATAAACTATTATTCAGATTCAAAAATAGTTTTAGAAGTTCCAAAGGATAATTTTAATCCCATTCCAGAAGTTGATTCTTGTGTAGTTCAATTAAAACTAAAAGAAAATCATATAGAATTAAAAGATAAAAAATTATTTTTTAGATTAATAAAAATAGCTTTTTCTCAAAGAAGAAAGAATATAGGAAATTCTTTAACTGGAATTGGAATGACAAAGCAAGAAGTAAAAGAAATGCTTGAAGCATTAGGCTTAGATATAAATTTGAGAGCGGAGAATTTATCTATAAATCAGTATGCACAAATAGCAAACTACATAGCCAAATAACTGATTAAGTATAGAAAGGAAGAAACATATGATAAATACCGAATATATTGTCATAATAGACGATAATGAAGATGTTTGGAATTTAACACAAAAAATATTTGAAAAAGAAAAGCGGATATCAACTTGTAAAGACATCATCAGAAAAACAAGAATTAAAAAATGCAATGTTGACATTACCAGACTTAATAATAATAAATGAAGATAACTTAAAAAATGATATAGATGTCATATTAAAAAGTTTAAGAGAAAATGCAGATTATAGTATTACACCAATAATTTTAACGTCTATTTTATCTGAAAAACCACATAGGATAAAGATGTTGGAAGCGGGTGTTGAAATATACATTGTAAAGCCATTAAATGAAATGTACTTTTTTTATACAATAAAAAACATGTCTCGTTTAATAGCATCAAATAGATGTATCAGTGCACTTACTGGATTGCCAGGAAATGTACAAATAGAAAATGAAATGAAGAGAAGAATGTCATCACAAGACATATATGCAGTGTTATACATGGATTTAGATAATTTTAAATCATATAATGATAAGTATGGATTTATGAATGGTGACGAAGTAATAAAATTTACGAGTGATTTAATACAAGAAGCAATTCAAAAATATGGTGTCCCAGGGGATTTTCTTGGACACATTGGTGGTGATGATTTTGTTGCAATAGTAAACTATGAAAATGCAAAAAAAATAGGAAGAGCTGTTGTAAAGAACTTTGATTTAAGAATAAAAAAATATTATAATAGCGAAGATGTGTCAAAAGGTTGGATAAAGGTCGTTAATAGAAAAGGCAAATTAGAAAAATATCCAATAATGACAATAACAGTTGCAATGATAAGTAACAAATTTAAGAAGTATACTACAACGTTAGAAATTGGCGAAGACGGAGCAATGATTAAAAAGAAAGCTAAAACAATACTAGGAAGCACATTTTTAGAAGATAGAAGAAAGACAAAAAATATATAAAATAAAAAGGAGTGCAATAATTATGAAAAAAAATAATTGGATTTATGTTGGTTTAGGAGTAGTTGTTGTAATAGTTTGTGTAGTACTTGCAATAGTTTTTTACAATTCAAGAAATGGAGAAATTGTAGATGATGGTAACCACCAAGAAACGGTAGAAAAAATAGATTCAGAAGAAAGAATAATGAGAAAATATAATGAGCCTACATCAGAGAATATAAACAAAACAATTAGTATTAGTCGTTCAGAATCTGGTGAATTTGATGTAACATTAAAAACAGAATCTGGTCATATAGATATTCAAGTGTTTGCAGAAAGAGGAAAGCATGTATATATGCTAACAGAAAATGAAGATGTAACTAATGAAAAAGTTGCAATTGAACAAGGTGAAGGAAATTATATAATAAGAATATCTGCTGAAGATTTTAAAGGACAATTTGATATTTCTTGGAAAGTAGCAAATAATGAAGCTATTGAAAAATATACAAGTGATGCTGGTTACGAAACGGAATATAATAAAAACATATTTGATGTAGAAAAAATTCAAAATGGAGAAAGATTTACATTAAAAGAGATAGAAGAACCTAGTACAGACAACAAAGAATATATTGATGTACTTATAATACCAAAAGAAAGAGCACAAGCAGTAAAAAGCGAAAAGATTAAAGCAGATGACCGTGTTGGAGATTGCTATATAGGTGATAATTTATTATCAGGTAAATATGTATCAAGAGAAAATGAAAACAATTCAAATATTACAGAAAGGTCTTTCTTAATAGACTTAGAAGATGGTAGATTATTATTGGTTGAAGAACACTTCGAATTACATTCAGAAAATGAAACAGAATTAAACAAAATATTAGATAAAATTGTAATCAAATAAATAGCAAAAAATATGGGGGAAACTTTATGGGAAAAATAGTTGTTATAGAAGGAACAGACTGTAGTGGAAAAACCACACAATACAACAAACTATGTGAAAGATTAAGAAATGAAAATATAGACTTTGCAACAGATAGTTTCCCTGATTATGAATCTGAAAGCAGTTATTTTGTAAGAGAATATTTGGCAGGCAAATATGGAATGCACCCAAGCGACGTGGATGCAAAAACAGCCTCAACATTCTTTAGTTTAGATAGATACAATTCATACAAAACAAAAGAATGGGGAGAAAAGTATAGAAATGGTGGAAATGTATTGTTTGCTAGATATATAACATCTAATATATTACATCAAGCATGTAAGTTAAAAAACGAAAAAGAAAAAGATGAATTTGTAAAATGGCTATATGATTTTGAAGTGGGTACATTAGGAATACCAAAAGAAGATATAGTCATAATGCTAAAAATGCCATTTGAAAAAATATGCGAATTGAAGAAAATTAGAGGAGTAACGTCATCAGGAACAAAAGATATACATGAGGAAGATGAGGCGTATCTAAAAGAAGCTTATGAAAATTCAATATGGATGGCTGAAAAATATGATTGGAAGATAATTAACTGTATAGATGAAAATAACAATATTAGAACAATAGAAGATATACACGAAGAAATCTATAAAGATATTATAGAAGCATTTAATAAAAATTAATAAGAGAAAGATAAAGAGGAGATACCTATTATTTAGGCAACTCCTCTTTTTGTTAAATCAAGAAGAGGTTATCCACATAATAATCCTACGGATGCACATTTTTATAACATTGTTACAAAAATATTACATTATTTGTAACAGTAGTGTAACAAAAAAGTAAATCAAATTTAACAAACTAAAAAATTGTCGAAATAAAAATGTTTAAAAATAGCTTCCGTAAGTAAATAAAGTGTTAATAAATCTTTAAAACCCTACCTATATCTATATTCACACGTGCGTGCGTGTTTACAAAGTTTAATTGACTCGGTATAATTTGAGTTAGTAAAAACAGAAAACGAATGAAAAACACGAAAGGGTGTTTAATAAAACCCAAAACATCCTTGTGGTGAATTTTAGGAGGTACAAAACATGCAAAAGAAAAAAGTAATTGGATTTATTTTAATGTTAATAGCGATACTAATAATTTCGTTTGGAGGGAGAAGTGCATATGCTGCAGAAGCACCAACATTGATGACAAGAGAAGGTAGTTATTACATTAATGGAAAAACTATTTACTATGCAATAGGTGCTGAGAGATCTGGCAATACAAAATATACAGCAGACTTGATTAGTACAATTACATTTGTAAATAACACTAATATTCCAACAACTGCCGAAGCAAGTTGGGATGTATCATATACAAGTGGAGATGGCGAAGTAATTGCATGGGTAGTACCAAACTCTACAGATTCAACAAAGTATGACTTGTATATAGGAGCAAATGATACAACAATTCAAGCACCAGCAAATTCATACTATTTGTTTAGAAAATACACAAGTTGTACATCAATAAATAATCTTATGATGCTAGATACATCAAAAGTAACGAATATGGATAGTATGTTTTCTTTTTGTAGCAGTTTAAAAAGTTTGAATGTAAGTAACTTTAACACAGCAAGTGTAACAGATATGAGGTACATGTTTGGGTTTTGTAGTAGTTTAACAGAATTAGACGTAAGTAAATTCGATACATCAAAAGTAACGGATATGGGTGGTATGTTTGATTATTGTAGCAGTTTAACAGAATTAGACGTAAGTAAATTCGATACATCAAAAGTAACGAATATGAATAGTATCTTTTCTAGTTGTAGCAGTTTAACAGAGTTAGACGTAAGTAAATTCGATACATCAAAAGTAACAGATATGGGTTTTATGTTTAATTCTTGTAGCAGTTTAACAGAATTAGACGTAAGTAAATTCGATACATCAAAAGTAACAAATATGAACTATATGTTTGGTTCTTGTAGAAGTTTAACAGAATTAGACGTAAGTAACTTTAACACAACAAGTGTA
>CAVHNT010000044.1:0-76745 GCA_963637565.1 bacterium | reverse complement strand
GAAAATCAATACATAAAAAGTTGCAAATTTGTTACTTTCCTATTATATAAAAAAAAGACGGCTTTAACCGTCTTCTTCATATTATTTTCCTTCATCTTTTTTGCTTGTATGCTTTGTCTTTACTGAAACATCAGCCTTTTCGTTTGTTATATTTTCATTTTTAGGCATTATATCTTTGTACTTAATTGTAAAAGGTTTTTCTGCATCTTTCACACGACATTCTATCGTCGTGGATTTATTTATTCCCCAGTTAGTTTTAAATGTTTCAGCTATCTGTGGAACTGTTGCTTCAGCTTCTTCCTTAGTACTGTTTGTAAAAGTTAAGTTTATCAAGTTTCCTCTAAGTTCAATCTTTGCAATCAAATCTGTTGTATTTGGTAGATCAACAGAGGCATTTAATTTTCCATCTTTATCTTTAGTCAAACTTAGGCACTTATTTCCTGTTGCATGTAATATTTTATCATCATACATTGCATATGTGCCTCTACCAGCCCCACCATAATTTCCGTCCTTATCTGGATAGTTTGCAATTGCGGTGCTAATATTATGAATTTTTCCAATTGAAAAAGTGATATTATCTGTTTCTTCTATTCTAGCCTTTGGTTCACCTGCCGCATAAAGAATAATATCTTTTTCAGTCTCCTTTGGCCCAACATATTCATGTAGTTCATCTGTTTCTGGATTTAATTCGTTAGAAAGTATATATGTTTTTTCTGTTTCATTTATTTGTAAATGAGTACCAAAAGGCTTTAGTTTTTCGTTTAGTTTTTCTTCTTTTCTTTGTTTGTCAACAGTGTATATTATTTTGCTTTTAACTATTTCTTTTTTCAAACTTTCTGGTGCTAAAGGATTTAATTTTATCGCACCTATCTCAAATCTCTTTTTCATTTCACTTTCATCAAGTAAACGTTCAATTGTTTTTCTTAAAACAGTTTCATTATTTTCATAATAAGTTATTTCTTTTATCTTTGGCTCATTAGCTCTATCTTCATAATCCTCAATACTTGGATAAAAGTTTCTAGTTTGCTCAAATACAACGCCATCACTATTCTTCTTTTTTTCTATAACTTCGATAGAATTAAAAGCTTCCGTTTTTGCACTCGTACTAATTTTTCTGATAGTTTTTTCTATGTTAGTGTTATTAGCTCCATTTTCAAATATTTGCTCTTGTGTTATTAATCTTCCCATAGGATCTATATAACTTATTACATTTCCTTTTACTTTAGGATTATTTTTAGTTCCATATCTAAAACCTGCAATTGTATCTTT
The DNA here is from genome assembly GCA_963637565.1 of bacterium. GTDB lineage: Bacteria > Bacillota > Clostridia > TANB77 > UBA1234 > UBA1234. The sequence continues at coordinate 75,476 of CAVHNT010000044.1, read as the reverse complement.
TATAAATCTCATAAATCTTGAACCTTCGTACAAAGATAAAGATTCAGATGATTCTAAAGTTTTATCATAGTCACCTATTTGCATATATGCGTTACTCAAAGTTTATCCCTCCGAATTCTTTTGTATTTTTCACATACATAAATTGTATAGTTTTTGAGATAAAGTGTCAAGGAGATGTGAACTTTTGCAAGAGATTTTCTTTTTTATTCATCAAAAATTTTAGAAGTTTGAAACTATTCCGCCCCTCCTATAAGAAAGATGAAAATCTTCGATTTTCAGTCTTTCGTCCCTCGAGAGTTTTCGACTGAAAGGAAGAAAATCTCTCGCATAAATTAAAGTTTTATTGTGTAATAGGAAAGAAAAACAATACATAAAAGTTTGCAAATCTGTTACTTTCCTATTACACAATAAAAAGCCTCATAGCACAAACTATAAGGCTTTGATTCTTATTTAGTTAAAACTAAGCAAGTTCAACTGTTGCTCCAGCTTCTTCTAATTTAGCTTTTAAAGCTTCTGCATCAGCTTTTGGTGCATTCTCTTTAACTGTCTTAGGAGCTCCATCAACTAAATCTTTAGCTTCTTTTAATCCTAATCCTGTAGCTTCTCTAACTACTTTGATAACAGCTAATTTTGTTGCTCCAGCGTCTTTTAATACAACGTTGAATTCTGTTTTTTCTTCAGCAGCTGCTGCTCCGCCTGCTGCTGGTGCTGCTACAACTGCTGCTGCAGCTGCAGATACTCCAAATTTGTCTTCAATTGCTTTTACTAAATCAGCTAACTCTAAAACTGTAAGTTTTTCGATTTCAGCTATTAAATTTTCGATTTTTTCCATTTTAAATTTCTCCTTTTCTTTTATTTTATGTTTTAGGCACATAAAAGCCTTTTGATTTTATTTTTATTAAGTACTTTTGTACTTACTTGGGTTACACAATGACACTATTAGCCTTGTGCTGACTCTTTTTGTTCTCTAACTTGGTCAAGAACAACTGCAACATTTCTAATGTTAGCAAGCAATACAGTAGCAAGTTGAGTAAGTAACATTTCTTTTGATGGTAATTTAGCAAGTTTGATAACTTCTTCTGCATCAATTACTTTTCCATCCATTATTCCACCTTTAATTTTATAGAATTCTGTATTTTTTGCATAATCATATAAAACTTTAGCTGGTGCTACATAATCTTCATAGCTAAATGTAACTGCTGTTGGTCCTTCTAATAATTTAGAAACTTCTTCAACATCTGTTCCTTTTACAGCAAATTTTAATGTTGAATTCTTTGCAACTAAATATTCAGAATCTGTTTTTCTTAAATCAGCTCTGATTTTTGTAATGTCTTCAACGTTAATTCCTCTGTAATCTGTTAATATAACTAACTTTGATTTACCGAATTTTTCTTTAAGTGCTTCTGCATCACTTTGCTTTTTTGCTAGTACTTTTGCGTTTGGCATTACTACACCTCCTCTTTTAAAAAAATCTGACATACTACCGAAGCAATATGTCAGATTTAAATCCGCTCATTTACCTCGGTAGGATTCTTTACATACTTTTCATTAAGTATAACCTACTGTCTATGGTTATATATTTATTTACAACTTTACGCTTTAACTTGGATACCAGGTCCCATTGTACTAGAAACTGACATACCTTTAATATATTGACCTTTAGCAGCAGCTGGTTTAGCTTTTACTATTGCGTCATATAATGTTGTAAAGTTTTCTACAAGCTTATCTGCTCCGAAAGATAATTTACCAATTGGACAGTGAATAATATTATTCTTGTCTAATCTGTATTCTATCTTACCAGCTTTGATTTCACTAACAGCTTTAGCAACATCCATAGTAACTGTTCCTGATTTTGGGTTAGGCATTAAACCTTTTGGTCCTAATACTTTACCTAATCTACCAATAATGCCCATCATATCTGGTGTAGCTACGATAACATCATAATCAAACCAGTTTTCTTTTTCGATTCTTGGTATTAAATCTTCAGCTCCTACAAAATCTGCTCCTGCAGCTTCAGCTTCTTTAGCCTTATCACCCTTTGCAAACACTAAAACTCTTTGAGTTTTACCTGTTCCGTGTGGTAATACTATAACACCTCTAACTTGTTGATCAGCGTGTTTTGAATCAACACCTAATCTAAAGTGTGCTTCAACTGTTTCATCAAATTTAGCTTTTGGCATTTTTTCGATTAAATCAAATGCTGATTTAAGATCGTAAGAAACACCTTTTTCAATAAGCTTTACGCTCTCTTGATATCTTTTTCCTCTTTTCATTTTTTCCTCCTTTGGTACAAACGAGATTTGTTATCTCTCCCATAATTAAAATCTGGATTAGTCTTCAACAACTATTCCCATACTTCTAGCTGTTCCTTTAACCATGCTAGTTGCAGCTTCTAAGCTTGCAGCGTTTAAATCTTGCATTTTTGTTTTAGCAATTTCTTCAGCTGTAGCTGATGATATTTTAGCTACTTTATCTTTATTAGGTTTTGCAGAACCTTTATCGATTTTTGCAGCTTTTAATAATAAGTCAGCAACTGGTGGTACTTTTGTAATAAAGCTAAAAGATTTGTCTTGATATACTGTAATTACAACTGGTATTGTCATTCCTGGTTGATCTGCAGTTTTATCATTGAATTCTTTTACAAATTGCATGATGTTGATACCACTTGAACCTAAAGCTGGTCCTACTGGTGGTGCTGGAGTTGCCTTTCCTGCTGGTATTTGCAATTTTATAACGTTAGTAACTTTCTTTTCTGCCATTTTTTACACCTCCTAAATTACATTTTCTGTATTTGTGAAAATTCTAGTTCTACTGGGGTTTCCCTACCAAACATAGAAACTAAAACTCTTACTTTCTCTTTTTCCATACTTATTTCTTCTACTACACCAATGAAGCTTTCTAGAGGCCCTGATATAACTTTTACTGTATCTCCTACCTCATAATCAACATTTACTGGTACTTTTTCGAAGCCCATGCTTCTTATTTCTTCATCTGTAAGTGGAACTGGCTTTCCTCCTGCTCCAACGAATCCTGTAACACCTCTTACATTTCTTACGACATACCAAGACTCTTCTGTTAGAATCATCTTTATTAGAACATATCCTGGAAATACTTTCTTAAGAGTTGTTTTTCTTTTATCGTCTTTTATTTCAATTTGTTCTTCAAGAGGAACTATTACTTCTTGAACAAGATGTTGCATGTTTCTATTTTCTACAGCCTTTTCCAAAGTATCTTTTACTTTATTTTCATAGCCTGAATATGTATGAACTACATACCACTTTGCTACTTCTGTATTATTTGTATTATCTTGAGGCATGATATTCCTCCTTTATTCATTTTTTCAACTACTGAAACTTTTTAAATCATTACTATTTGAAACTATTCTGAAATTTCGCCACTTGGGTTGTCTGTTGCTTCACCACTTACTTCTCCACTTAGAGTTCCATCTGTCAACTCTCCGCTTGCATCTCCGCTTACGTTTTGTTCTATTTTTGTATCTCTTCCAAGAATTAAGTCATACCAACGATCACTTAAGAAATTAAAGAAAAGATTTAAAACGATTAGTATTGCCGAAATCAATAAAACAAATGCAATTGTAACAAACGTACTTTTTACAGTTTGTTTACCTGTAGGCCATATTACTTTCTTTAGTTCAGCCTTCATATTTTGAAAAAAGCCTCTTTTAACTTTTTTATCATCATTTTGCATATTAATTCACACCTTTGTACTAATTTTATTCTTATTTTGTTTCTTTGTGTTCTGTATGTTTTTTGCAGAATTTACAATACTTTTTCATTTCTATTCTATCTGGATCATTCTTTTTATTCTTTTTTGTATCGTAATTTCTTTGTTTGCATTCTGTGCATGCTAAAGTGATTTTATCTCTCATCTTATTCTTCCCCTTCCGCTACATTGTTCGCATATTTGTTCAAAAAAAAAGAACCTTCTGCGGTTTGCTAGCTCATTCTACCACGTTAGTCCTTTTTTGTCAATACTTTTTGCAATATTTGCGTTTGTATTGCCAGTTAGCGTATAAACTAACTGGGTATTCGTCGTGAAGTAAGTTTGAATAGTAACTTTTACTGATATATTTTTAACGCATCCTCTACCATTTTGTCGACTGAATACATCTTTTCTATTATTTCTCTATTATATTTTCCCATTTCAGGTGTTTTGTTTTTTAATAATTTTTGTACATCATTTTTTAAGCTTTCTTTTGTCAAATTTGGCATTCCTCTACATGTAAAATTAGTATCAATTGCCATTTGCAAGTTTTTTTCATCAAGAATTCCTAAATATCCTTGTCCATTTGCTGAATTGCCAGCTAATATCACAGGAAGTTCTGTTGCCATAGCTTCTAAAGCACATCTGCTAACTCCAACAAATATATCTCCCAAATTTAATAGCTCATTTATATCTGTTCGTGGACCTTTAACTAATGCAATATTCTGAATCCCTCTTGTTTTTTCTTGCAATTCATCATAGTAGTTTCCTCCACCCACAACTATAAGCTGTACACCATTATCAGATTCTTTGTCCAAATCATCCAATATTTCAACTAAAGTAGAAACCACTTCTTTTGTATCTTGATCTATTCTGCTTACATGAATTATTTTATCTTTTCCAGGAATTAACTTCACATCTGAAATAGCTGTTAACTCTCTCTTTTTATATGTTTCTAAATCAATTCCATTTACCGTTACAAAAACGTTTTTCTCATCTAATCCATAATCTTGAATAACCTGTTTTTTTATATCCTCACTAACAGCAAGAGTCTTCTCTCCCCAATTCGTTAATTTTTTCAAAACAAAGTTTAATCTATAAATTCCATGGACTGTTGTAACAAAATGTGTTTTTGTTCTTTTGCACACAATTCCACAAATTGCTCCTGGTATTCTCGCATGAGCATGTACAACGTCTATATTATTCTTTTTAATTGTTTTTTCTATAGTTTTTATAGAAGTAATTATATGGTTAATCTTTTTATCTTTAAGTGGTGCATATATGTGTTCTATACCATTCTTTTCGAGCTCTGAGACAAGCCTTCCACCAGAGGATATTACAAACACATTGTGTTTTTTTCTTTTTAATGCTTTTGCTAATTCTAGCACATGTGTTTCTGCGCCACCCATATTCATTTCCATAGTAACTAGAAGTATATTCATTTGTATATCCTCCGTAAAAATATTTTTACTTCACATCAATCTCAGATATTTTTCCTGTCGTCTTAACATATTTTGTTTCTATCTTTTTCTCGCTATCGATTTTTAACTCAATAGTTTTATTAGCATAATATGCATCTTTTTCAACTGTACCTGGAGTTTCAATAGTCAATGTCATATCGTATCTATATGGATTGTCAACAGGAATTATCTTTCCGTCATCTGCAACATCATACGTTTCAGCATGTTTCTTTTCCACATTCTTAATTACGCCAATATTAACCCCTGTCTGAGAGTCATATACCATATCTCCGCTTTCAATTGCGTCTATCGTAAATTCTCTTATATTCTTAACTTCAAATTTATATTCAAGTACTTGGTTTGAACTTTCTTCTGTCTTATTATTGAATTTCCCAAATTTTATTATAGCACCAATTATCAATAATACCACTAATAATAAAACAAAGAAATCAAGTATATTTATTTTTCCAAAAACTTTTCCATTCTTCATTCTCGCATACCACCTATCTTTCTATAGAAATAACATATCCCATTCCAGCATATCCTTTACCTTTTATATAAGCTTCATTTCCAACCTTTAATTCATATCCATTAACAGATATAGATTTGTCGGTAATTGTTGCGTCTGCTTCTATAGTTAATGTGATATCCATTTTATTTGTAAGTTCTGTTTCTACAACCTTTTTATTCTTTTTATCAACTCCATATCTTGTTGATGGTACAGTTTCTTTTGAAATTATTTTTCCTATGTTTATATTTTTTAGTGAATCATATAAAGTTGATTCTTCTGCTATAGCATCATACACTTTTGGAAAACTTTCTGTTGTTCGTATTTTATAAACCACTTTTTGTGTGTTACTTATGATAGTTTTACTTCCTCTATGCATATATGAATATCCAAATACACAAGCAAATAGAACAATCAATATTATAAATATATCCAAAACATTTACTTTTTTTATTTTAGGTTCCTCCTCTACTTTTTCATAGAAACTTTCAATATTTTTAGTATAAACCTCAACTGTAAATTTCTTTTCAAATATTTCAATAGATTTTTTCTTCATTCTCTCGAAAATGTTTTTGTCTGTCAATATTCTTTCAATAGCCTCAGCTGTATCTCTCGGAGACTTTATTGGAACTATATAGCCATTTTCTCCATTGGTTATCACACCTGGATTACCACCAAAATTTGTTACAACTGCTGGTACTCCGATGCTCATACCTTCTAGTAAAGCAAGGCTTGTAGCCTCTGTGCCATAAGAACAATTAACTTGGACATCAAATATGTTTAAAAAGTCCTTTACATTCTTTACAAAACCTGTGAAGATAACTTTATTTTCAAGCTTTAATTCTTTAACCCTTTGTTTTAAATTATCTTCCTCACTTCCTGTGCCAAGAATTAAAAACTTAGCTTTCATTTTTTTTTCATTTAAAAGAATATTGGCTGCTTCTATAAAAGTTTCGTGTCCTTTAACTTTTTCAAGTCTAGCAAGTATTCCAACCACATATTCATCATCTTTTATTCCATATTTTTCTTTTAAAGCTTTTCTTTCATTCTCAGATGTTTCAGGTATTTTTTCAACGCCATTTAGTATTACATCTATTTTGTCTTCACTAACACCACCATCTGTAAGGTTTTCTTTTGCAGCCTCTGCAACAGCAATTATCCTATCAGATAATAATTCGTTCGTATTTTTATATACAAATCTTCCAATTCCTTTTTTTATCCTAGGATTCACTGGAAAGACAGAATGTCTTGTAAAAACAACCTTAGTATCTTTTACAAACTTTGCTGCAAATCTAGCAGTACTACTTGCGTGAGTGTGAACTATGTCTGGCTTTTCTTCTCTTAAAACTTTTATAAGCTTAAACAATGATTTAAAATCCCATGACTTGTCTTTTAACCCATCTATCTCAATAATTTTTACGCCTGTGTCTTTTAGTTCTTCAACAAGTGCACTACCATTTGGCACAATCACGACAATTTCAAACATTTTCTTATCATAATTTTTGCAAAAATTTATTATACATTTTCCGGCTCCACCAATATTAGTGTCACTAATAACATTCACTACTTTTATCATATATTTTTCCTTTCAAATATCTATTTTTCAGCATTTTCCGAAACTTTTGTAGACACAAGTCCCAAAGCTATTATAATCCAAAAAATTAAAACAACTCTATAATTATACCAAGTATGATCAAACATACTTTGAAGCATAAATCCAGAAACACCAGCAATAATTGATGAAGTTAATATATTCTTTTTCTTACATATACTTATTATCGTTTCTTTATAAAAATTGTATAACATTCCTAAAAATACAATTAGTCCAACTATACCAAATTCAACTACCAACTGTAAATACAAGTTGTGTGAATGTGGTGCAGAAATGTTGTTATAAGAATATATTGGATATATTGTATTAAAACTTGTTATTCCTAAACCTATACCCGAAAACCAATAATCATTAAGCATTGCAAGCGTTCCCATCCATATATACACCCTATATGATGTTGAGGAATCTCCCATATTTCCTATGCTTAAAAATCTATTTATAATTGATTCTGGCAAAACAAATGGTAAAAATAAAAGTGCAACAATTCCAAGCAATACAAATTTTCTATCAATCATTATAGCTAAAAGTCCAATAGCTAATATTATTCCAAGCCAACAACCTCTCGAAAAAGTTAAGACCAAAGCTAACATTGTTACACACAAAGAACCTAGCCAAAATAATTTTTTTAGTACTCCCTTCTCTGTCCACAAAAGCCCAGCAATTACTGGAATTGCAAGTATTAAGTATTCGCCATATACATTTGGATTTTCAAACGTTGAATATACTCTCATTTTTATATCTTCAAACATATCTTTATCAAGCCATGCTTGTGAATATAAATCACCAAACTTATATTGATATAAGCCATAAATAGCAGTTATAACCGTTGCAATTATAAAAACATATAAAATAAATTTGAATTGTTTTTTGTTTTCTATAGTATTTATAACTACAAAATATGAAAGTATAAAAGCCCCCATTAGTAATGCGATATTTCTGCTTTCTTCTAATGATATTGATGTCATTGCAGAAATTGCAACAACAAGCACGAAAATTAATATCCAAATATTTGTTCTAAAATATTTCAATTTAAAATCCTTTGTTATTGAAATTTTTAGAACTAAAGATAATGCTGTACACATAAGCATTATAAGCACTAACATAGTTGGTAAAAATGGTGCACAAAATACTGTTATCGAAAGCCAAATGATTGGCTTAGCAAATATGCTATTCTCAAACATCTTATCTAATTTAATCTTATGTGCTATTTTCTGCAAAAAAGAAATAAATTTCAATAATAATTTTTGAAAAAAAGTATTATTATATAATTCCTCATTATTGCTTTCTTTCATGAAAGCTTTAACTAACACGCTTTCAGAAAAGATCTTGTTTATCCAATTTGATATGCATACTAATATCTTGTAAATATAACTATCTTTTATTATATTATTCATATTCTCTAATCTTTCTTTTATATTATTCTTGATTTATTATATACACAAATTTATTTTTATACAAGTTAAGAAAAAATAAAATTCAGTATCTTATCTTCTTAACTTCAGCATTTTCTTAAACTCGTCAATTGTTTCAGATTTTAACACAAGCATCATTGCAAGATAAGTGATTACACCAGTTACTACTGAAAGAGCTAATGTTACTATTTGATATTTCAAGTTTATTTTTTCAATTAAATATACTACTATTCCCATAATTAATGCAGAAACAATAGTCTTTAAAAATTCAACAACCGTTTTCTTATTTACTATTCCATTCATATCCTTGTTTATTGCATACACCATTATCACGGCTGTTATTACAGATGTTATAGATGCTGCAAGAGGAAGTCCTAAATAGTCACTCACTTTAACTAAACATATACTTAATATGATATTCATAACTATTGCAACAGCACTAACCTTCATTGGTGTTTTTGAATCCTGCATAGCATAAAAAGCTTTATTCAAAATCTCCATAATACCATATCCAATCATCCCTATCGCGTAATATGTTAATGCCCCGCCGGTAAGATATGTTGAGGTAGCTGTAAATTCTCCTCTCTCGTATATCAATCTTATTATATCATTGCTTAATACGCCTATTCCAACAGACATTGGAATTATAAGAAACAATGAAATTTTAATTGATTTATTTAGAATTTCTACTATCATATTTTTATTGTTATCAGCTGTAAGTTTTGATAACTCTGGAAATATTATGTTTGATAATGTATATGAAAAAACACCTACTATAATTAAATACAAATTGTATGAATATTCTAATGCAGATACAGCTTGTCCATTTTGTAGCCCAGATGCAAGTCGTATATTAACAATATTATTAATCGGTTGCACCCATGTACTAATCAAAATTGGTGGAGCCAATTTTAAAATCTTCTTCAATCCTTCATCTTTAAAATCTATTGAAAATTTATATTTGAATCCTTTCTTTATCACCGCTGGTATTTGAACAATTATTTGAGTTGCCCAAGCGATAAGCATAGCTATCGCAACACCTTTTATGCCAAACTTATTATTAAATATTGCTAAGTACAAGATAAGAATTCCATTCGCAACAACGCTTATTATTGACGGAATTCTAAATTCATCCATCGATTGTAAAAAACCAACTGACACATAGGCAACTGCTGTGAAAATCATTATAGGAAATAATATCTTAATTAATTGAATAGTTAAATTTAAAGTTTGAACTTCTAAATCTGGTGCAATTATTGAAACTATTTGTGGTGCAAAAATTATTCCAAGTACAGTTAATATTAACGATACAACCATTATTACATTTAGAAAATTATTAGCGAATTGAATAGCTCGCTTTTTTCCATCTTTTTGAAGATACTCATTAAATATTGGTATAAATGTCGACGAAATCGCTGCACCTAAAGTCATATCCAAAAGTTGCAAAGGTATTCTTGAAGCAGTAAAAAATGCAGTTGCTTCAAAGCCAGTGCCATAAAAATTTGCAAACACAATATTTCTTACTAATCCTAAAACTTTGGCTAAGAATATAGCACTAAACATAAATGTAAATGTCTTTATAATTCCTTTTTTCATCTGTTTCTCCCATCTTTTTTTGTTATAGTTATAACAATTATATTGCTATGCAAAGTAATAATTTTAAAAGAACAATTAATAACATGCCTGGAAATCCTAAAATTCCAATACAAGAAGCTGTAATAATATTCAAATTAATACTCATTCCAATTAAATTAAGCAAAGTATACAAGATTCCACCTAGTATACTGTTAATTAATATAACCAAAATTACACTTTTCTTTTCTGATATAGATTTAATAAGGGAAATTCCTCCAAGTCCACCAAGAATCCCATAAATTAATGAATTTGCAAAAAGCATATTAGTACAAACCTCCTTACAATATATTTAGAACGATTTCTTCTCAGTTCTTTTAGATATTTCAATATTATTCTAAGTTTGTACCAATTATGCTTTTAAATTTATTCCTCGTATTCAAATTCCCAATCAAATATTTTTACTATATCGCCTTCCTTAATTCCTTGTTTTCTGAGTGCAGCGTCAACTCCTATTTTTCTAAGCATCAAATGGAAATAAGATAAAGATTCGTTATCAGAAAAATTTATTCTCCTCATTATATTCTCAATTTCTTTTCCTTCAATAATAAAGTATTTGCCCTCTCTTCGAATAACAAAATCAGGCTCATTATCTAATGTATAATGTGTTGTTTCTTCTTCAACTTCAAATTCCTCTTTAGGAATATCTTTTAATAATTCCGCAATTCGCATAAAAAGATTATCTAAGCCCTCACCTGTAACCGCAGATATTTTGTATATTTCATATCCGCTTTTCTTCGCAATCTCTTCTAATCTTTTATAATTATCATCATCTTGTAGAACATCAGCTTTATTTGCTGCGATTATTTGAAGTTTACTTGCAACTTTATCACTATACTTTTTTAGTTCATTATTAATTTTATAGAAATCATCAACAGGATCCCTACTTTCAGTTCCAGCTACATCAATTACATGAAGTAATATTCTTGTTCTTTCTATATGTCTCAAAAACTTCAATCCCAATCCTACACCTTCACTTGCTCCTTCTATAAGTCCAGGGATATCAGCCATTACAAAACTTGCTCCATTATTCAACTTTACAACACCTAAGTTTGGCTCAAGAGTTGTAAAATGATAATTTGCCACCCTTGGCCTTGCTAATGTCATTCTTGAAAGTAATGTGGATTTACCAACATTAGGGTATCCAACCAAACCAACATCAGCTATCATCTTTAATTCTAGTATTACATTTTTTTCTTTACCAGGTTCACCAGTCTCAGCGAAATTAGGGATTTGTCTAGTAGCAGTTGTAAAATGAACATTTCCTTTGCCACCTCTTCCGCCTTCTAATATACATTCAACTTGTCCCTCTTTTGATAAATCTGCTATTATCTTTCCAGATTCCTCATCTATTACAACAGTACCTTGTGGAACATCTATATATAAATCTTCACCTTTTTTACCATTGCATCTACTTCCGCTGCCTGGTTCACCGTCTTTTGCAGCATACTTTTTATTATATCTGAAATCAATAAGTGTATTTAGACCTAAATCAACTCTAAAATATACACTTCCGCCTTTTCCGCCGTCACCACCATCTGGTCCGCCGTTGGCTACATATTTTTCTCTCCTAAATGAAATAGCACCATTTCCACCTTTTCCTGACGCTATTACTATCTTTGCATAATCTATAAACATAGCAATCTCCTTCTCATTTTTTCGGTATGTATTTTATCATACTTTTCCGATATTTTCAACACGAAAAAGGACGTAGATGGTAAAAATATAAGCTTACCGTCTACGTCCAGAGGGAAAGGAGAAGTGACAAGAGCACAACTCCTCGGCAACAATTATTAGGTGTCGGGTCACCATATTGTTGCCCATTTCAAAACCTACCAGCGATTGTAGGTCGCAAAGCACATATATGTCGATATGTCTTCTCCCTCAAAAGAACATTCTTGGTGTGCTTTGCTTTTTGTTTTCATAATATTAATAAAAACTAATAAATTTTATCTCATCAACGTGATTTATATTCTACAACATTTTTTAGACTTTGTCAATATAATTATGTAAATTATTTCTATTTCTTATAATTATTATCAAAAAAGACGATCAAAGACCGTCTTTTTAATAAACTATTTACTTTCTTCAGTAACGATACTAACTTGTTTCTTATCTTTACCTTTTCTTTCAAATTTTACTATACCATCTGCTTTAGCGTATAGAGTATCATCACTACCGATTCCTACGTTTGTACCAGGATGTATTTTTGTTCCTCTTTGTCTAACTAGAATGTTTCCAGCTAAAACAAATTGGCCATCGGCTCTTTTGGCACCAAGTCTTTTTGACTCACTATCACGTCCGTTTTTGGTACTACCCATACCTTTTTTATGTGCCATTTTATTCACTCCTTTCGAAATTTAATTCTATTAGCATTTCATTAAAATCCTAATTATTATAAACTACTAAATAATCTAATTATTCAGCAACTTCTTCTGCTGTAGCAGATTTTTTAGTACTTGCTCTTTGGCTGATTTTTTCAATCTTAACAACTGTATATGGTTGTCTATGACCTTGTTTCTTTCTCTCGTTCTTTTTTGCTTTGTATTTAAAAACAACGATCTTTTCACCTTTACCATGTTTTACAACAGTAGCTTCTACTTTAGCGTTCTTTACAGTTGGTGTTCCAACTTTTACTTTTGTTCCATCTGATATTAAAAGAACTTGATCAAAAGTAACTTTTTCACCTTCGTTTGCTTCTAATTTTTCTAAGAAAATTTCTTCACCTTCTGCTACTTTGTATTGTTTACCACATGCTTCGATTATAGCGTACATCTAAAGCACCTCCTTCATATAAAACTCGCTAATCTCTTCATTTAGGTAGCTATTAACATAGCCTTTATTACCTTAATTAGGCGGATTACACGAAACATATTATACTACCCTATATCATTATTGTCAACACTTAATTTATCTAAATGCCAATACTGGTCTAAATCCTATTAAGTTGCTTGCAGCACCATTTACTGCATTAAAATTAAATAATCCCGAACCTGTACCTTCTGCATAACTTCCGCCTCTTGTAACAAATGGTAAAGAACCTGAAACGAAATTGCTAGCATCACCATTCAATCCATAATTTCCAACATATCCCGTAGACGTTTCATACATAGCTGTTCCATACACTCCATCATTTATTCCGTTTCGCCTGTAATTATTTACTGGTTGATCTGTTGATGCTGGGCTATATATCTCTCTGTTTGCAATAGTTTCTTCATTAACTAATGCTTTTCCGTTTGTTGCTAATACATCATTACCATTATTCAAATATGTGGCAACAAATTCATTTGCTCCACCAGCCATATCATATATTCCAGATACATTTCCTGTGGTGCTTGCGTATATTCCACTCTTTTTGTCTCCGTTATCTTGTGCGTTGTATGCATATGTACTTTTGAATTTATCTTCAGTACATGTATATGTACTATCACTTGTTGAGCCACCTGCACCAGTAATTATATCTGAAATTCTATTACTTAATACTTCATTTCCATTTCTTCCATATGCACTATGTGCTAGATATGAAACTGCTCCCCACTCACTATTTTTCATTAGATGTGAATACATTGTTGGTAGCATTTCTAATGAATATTTATAAGCATCATTTATTGATATTCCTGTAACACTCTTAACACTTGGTACAGACTTTATTTTTTCTGTACTTCCTATACTTGTAAAAGTTGCATCACTTCTACTTGCTTCAAACTTTGCTACCCATATTCCTGTTAATTCACTACTCCATTTTCCTAAAAGATTATTTGTTGCATTTGAAGAAGCTCTTTGAAAAGCTGGATGAACTATGTAATTAGCTGGCAATTCTTTTATAACTGACAATTTTGTAGTTTCATTTTGTTCTCTATATTGTGAATTAGATGTACCAGATAAGAAAATAACATCAATATTCACATATTGTGATTTTACATTTTCTGGATCTGTTGCAATGGTTGTCCCATCACTGTTGTAATAATGTATACCATCAGAAGCAGAGTTTTGATAATAACCTTTTACTTTAGTTTTTGCTGAATCTGTATAATAAGTTATTTTATATGCAAATCTTGGTATCCATACCCAATAACTTCCATCAGATGTTTTTGCATTTGCCCATATGTTTTTTCTGGAATCTGTATTATTCTCATCTTCTAAATACTCATACCATGTAAGTTTTGTTCCTGTATTCGTTTTCCAAGTGCTTGAATCTATTTCAAACTCCTTCATATCAGAATCCCAAGCTATTGCCTTCATTCCTGTAGCCATAGCAGGTTCATTAGGAACTATTCTTGTTATTTGAATATCTGCTTCAATTTCGGCCTCATCAGATTCTTGAATATTTCCAACATGGTCAGTTGCTCTAGTTTTTATCGTGTATTTTACTCCAGATTCCAAAACTATATTGTCCAAACTATTTTTCCAAGTGTATGCTTTATCTACTTCTTTTTTATATCCAAACTCAATTTTAGCAATTCCACTACCATCATCTTTTTGATTACTTGTAACCTTAATTCTGTTGTTATCTAACATTTTTACTGTTGGTGCTTCTTTAGTTGGTTTAGTGGTATCTACATATATGTCATCTGAAACCATAATATATTTTAATGTTCCATCTTCTATTTGATTTGCTGTCACAAAAACATACACAGTTGCTTTTCCATTTTCAACTCCAAGATTATAGTTATTTACTATAGTTTTAAATTCTACCCAATCATTTGCCTCAGGAGTAACTGTTGAATCTGTTGTAATAAACATTGACTCTGCGCCTTGTGCTTTTATTACTAAATTTACCTCTTTTTCCCCTGTATATTTTTCTCCATCATTTATTACCACTCTTGCACTATTGAGTGGTTTTATTATAGTATCCACAAGATTATTCTCTAGTAACATTTTTCTCGACACAATCATCATAGTTAATCCATCTTTGCTAGTTACACTACCGTTTTCGGCGTCGTCTCCAACATATAAGGCTATGTTTTTTTCATTATCACCATACATAATTCCGTTATGTTGAAATTGTGGATATTCATCATCTAACTCTGTTAAGTCTCCAGAAGGATCAGCATCTATTTGTGAATATTTTTCTAAATATTCTTCATACTCTGATTTATATGTTGTAATCATTTTTCCCATGTTAGGATTTCCGACTTTCACACCAGTATAAGCTTCTAGGTATGTCCAGTCACCGTTTGCTGAACTTGGAAGATTTTCAGCTACGCCTTGTACATATGTTTCAATTTTTTTTAAACGTTCATTTTCAGGAATAGTATAATCTAAAATCTTGTATCTAATTTCTTTTATTCCTGTTTCTTCATCCATTGCAACAATCTTGTTTCCATCTAAATATATGTATGGCGAAACATCATCAATCTTAGTAACAACAATGTTTACAACCTTTGCAAAGCCTTCATCATTTTGTACATAAATGCTATAAATACCATTTTTATCTACTTCGATGGGTTTACCATACTCAAAGAATGTTCCAAAATTTTTAAATTCTTTAGCCGTAATAGGACCTTTATCATAGTATTTAAATATCCATTTTCCATCTATATCTTCACGATCAGGTATTGACACCATCAATTGGCACGAAGAAGTCCACATTATTGAATTTCCTGTTACGCGAATTTCAAATGAATCGCTTTTTCCATACACCTTATCTATTCCAAGCAATTCTTTTGTCAAAGTATAATACTCTACTCCGTTATATTTTATTGGTTCTTTAACATAAACTTTTAGAGAATTTTCGTTTAGTATGTATCCACGCTCATTATCTGAAAGCTTTATCTTTCCCAATTTATCCAAATCAATTTCGTAATAATCGCCTTCGTCTCCCTCATCAACTTGAAGTTGCATGGCATCATTCATATTAAATACCATTGGATTATTTTCATCATATCTAATTGGCAAAACTTTTTTCCTAGAATAATAGTCTTTTGCATATATTTCAACTTCTTGTATATCATTCATGAAGTTTGCTATCTCTCTATCTCCAGTCAAATTCTTAACCGTTAATATAGCTGTAGTCGTAAGAATAAGCATAACAGCTATTGTTATAACTAAAACATTTAGCGAATATCCTTTTTCATTAGTTTTCATCCATTCCACCTCATATTTAGTTTAATCTTTATTCGTCAATTTGTAAATAGTTAATTATTCCATAAAAGTGCTCTTTTTTCACCTCTTCTTTTGCTATATAAAGCACATATATTGTTAGTATTATAAAATAGTAATTTTGAGCATAGGCCGCCAAAAATAATGAAACTAATGACAAAATTATCAAGAAAAATTTTGTTATTGTATAACTTAGTTTTTTTCCAGTGTATTCTCCAAATATTATCTTTAAAGTACTTTGTAGTATTCTTCCTCCATCTAAAGGATATATTGGAATTAAATTAAACACTGCAATACATATATTCATAAAAACAAATACTTTATTTTCAAAAGCGATTGCAAAAAGAATACTTGCAATTGGTCCAGCAAGACTTATAATTAGTTCCCTAATTAACGAAATTTTATTTTCATATTTTGCATTGATTCCTATTGGTAATAATTCTATCTCTTTTACATCAACCACTAAAATTAAAGCCACTAATATATGCGATAGTTCGTGCATTAACACAAATAAATAATAATATGCAAACATTTCTATCTTACCAATAGCAAACATATACGCAGCCATCAATATTAAATATATATGAATTTTTATTGACATTCAAAAATATCTTCGGGATTCACATACCTACCCTCATATCTGATTTCCAAATGAAGGTGTGGACCAGTAGCATTTCCGGTCATCCCTACTTCTCCTATTTTATCCCCTTGCACGATTTTCTGACCTTTTTTTACATTAATCTTTGAGCAATGAGCATATACAACTAATATTTCATCCTTCTTTATCATCACACACTTTCCATATCCACTTATATTTCCAGCTTCAGTCACTGTTCCATCTAGAACAGAACTTATAGTTGTTCCGATATTAGCAGCAATGTCCAGACCTGTATGATAATTGCTTACTATTGGATTATTATCAACTCTACAACCAAACTTCGAAGTAACTGTACCTTTCAAAGGCATTAACAATTTATAATTTTCTTTTATATACTTTGCATCTTCTGAGAGTTGATTAATTCCCTCAACTGCACTTTCATATTCAAACACAGTACTTTCGCCACTCAAATTTATTAAATTGCTTTCATTTACTTTCACTTCCAAATTCGATTCATCAAATTTGTTTTTAGAAACATCTCCTGATTCATATACTTTTAAAAAATTATTCACTATTTTTGTTGCTCTTTCCTTTACATTTAAAGCTAAAGTTTCGTATGATATACCATTTTCAATGTTCTGCTTAATCCAATCAGACGCTGTTTTTAAATCAAAAAGTTTTATAATAAGTACTGCAACTAATATTGACATTGCTGCAATTATTTCATTGTAAAATATCTTCACTAATTTAGTCTTTTTTCTTTCCTTAACTTCGCACTTAATATTACTTCGTCTATAACTAGTTCTGTCTATTGTTGTTTCCATATTTATCGCCTCCTAGTTACAAATATATGCTTGACCTTTATTTTTATTCAACAGAAAAATATCATCGATTGAATTTTATTATAGTTTGAATAGCAAAGAAACCAAATAACACAAAACTACTGCACCAATAGTGATAAGAATTGACTTAATCTTGACACTTTTAAAGTCCTTCTTCTCTTCATCAATCTCATATTCTGGAATATCATCCATATAATCTTTTAAAAAATTTTGTGCTTCACCTTCTATTATTTCTTTTCTCTTCTTTTCAACTTTTTCATTAGAAGAAGTAACATCTGTTTTTAAAATAAATATTGCTTCCTCAATTATATTTGATGGAATATCTTTAACACATATTACCTTTTTATTAATGTTTGTTATCATACCAAATTTGCTCCTTTCACAAGCTATTTTATATGATAATTTTTTCCAATTATAATAAGTTATATACAATAAAAAGAACAGGATATATTTAAAATTAATTAAACATATAACTGTTCTTTTCTCAATATTACAAAACTATATTCTTGCAAACCTCTTTGCTATTCTTTCTTTACCCATAAGCTTCAATATCTCATATAAATCTGGTGTGTTTTTTCTGCCTGTTAAAGCAACCCTTATTACTGTACTCACATCACCAACATGACCTTTGAAGTTTTCAGGATTCTTTTTATATTCCTTTACTTCTCTTGCATATCCATGTTTTTCTGATAAGTCTTTTATTTTATTAAACCATGTGTCTTTATCATCATTCTCATCATACATGTTTAAATATTCTGCAAGTATTGCTTTTATTGCTTCTTTGTCAGTTATGTTTTGCCACTCATCATCATGATGTTTTTCAAAGAAAACTTCATCATATAAATACTCTAAATTTTCTCTTAAGTCTGACCATTTTGAAATATCTTTTCTTATTTTTGTTCCAGTTCTTTCGATATTCAATATACCTATAGTAAAATCTTTATGAGCTTTCATTAATTCTGCCAATTCTTTATCGAACTCTTCAGCCCATTCTGAGCCTTGATTATATACTTCTTCAGCAGTAAAGTTGGCAATTGTATTCTTTGAAACATCTGCAAGTTTTACTAAATCAAACATTGCACCACTTACGCTTATTTTTTCTGGAGATATAACAAAATCATAACTTGAAGCTTTTGGATTTTCTTTTCTCCAACTTTCATAATTTGAGTTTAATATATTTAATAGGTAATCTAATACTGCCTCTTTTGGTATTCCATTTTCTTTATAATAGCTTGCTGCAGCTTCTGGATCTTTTCTCTTACTAATCTTTCTCTTACTTCCATTATCATCTTTCATTATTGTTGGCATATGAACATAAGTAGGAATCTCAAATCCTAACATTTCAAACAATTGCAAATGTAATGGAACTGAAGATAACCATTCTTCGCCTCTTATTACATGTGTTGTTCTCATTAGATGATCATCTATTGCATGTGCAAAATGATAAGTTGGTAATCCATCAGATTTTATAATAACTATATCTTGATCATTTTCAGGGAATTCTATTGTTCCTCTTATAAGATCTGTATACCTTACTTTTTTGTTAGGATTTCCTGGTGATTTTAATCTTATTATGAACTTTTCACCATTCTTTATTCTTTCAATCATTTGAGCTTCACTCATTGTTCTGCATCTTGCAAATTGTCCATAATATCCAGGTCTAATTTTTAGTTTTTCTTGTTTTTCTCTTATTTCATTTAGTTCATCTTCACTGCAAAAACAAGGATATGCTAAACCTTTTTCAACCAAAGATTTTGCATATGCTTGATATATTTCTTTTCTTTTACTTTGTATGTATGGACCATAATTTCCACTTTCATGATTTTCATCTGTTGGACCTTCATCAAATTTTACATCAAATACCTTTAAACCATTTATTATAAGTGGTATACCATTTTCAACTTCTCTTTTTCCATCTGTATCTTCTATTCTTAGATAGTATACACCACCTGTTTGTCTTGCAAAACGACTTGCAAAATTTGCTGTAAATAAAGAACCAATATGTATAAATCCCGTAGGGCTTGGTGCAAATCTAGTTACAACAGCTCCTTCTTTTAAATTTCTTTTTGGATATAATTCTTCGTAATATTCTGGTGTTTTGTCTATATTCGGAAACACCAAATCTGCTAATTCCTTACTCATTTTATATATTCCTCCTTCTAAATTTCATGAAATTGAAAATATAGTTTTCATTCTTAATTTCGCATTTATTTTTTTGATAATTTATATGCTGTATAAAAGCCTGCAACAAATGTGATAATTGACACTAATACTAAAATTAATGTAGTGTCACCATAGTCACGTCCATATAACATAGCAAAAGGTGAAGTGGCAACTAATGCAATTATACCCCAAATTGTAGTGTTTGGATATTTTTGCAACAATTTTTCTATCACTCTCGAAGCTATAAGTATTCCTAATAACACGCCTATTCCAAATGGAACTAATATACCAAATGTTTGAAACATTGCACCAAAATCAAATTTAGCCAATGACTTAACACATACGTTGATAGTATGCAAAATTGTTTCGTAATATCCTAGCATCATAAGTACCATAGAGCCACTGACCCCTGGAACTACCATACTAATTGCCGAAATAAGTCCTAAAGCAAACATCAATAAAACTGAAATAAAGCTAAATTCAACAAAATGCCCAACACCAACAATTTGTGCACTAATTATTGTTGGCACTATTATAACTAATGCAAAAAGTATGAATGAAACAATATGTGTCCACTTAATTTTTTCATTTTTTACTCTTACATAAATTGAAGGCAATCCGCCTAGTACCAAACCTATAAATGCTGTTATTGTGGGAATTGGATATTTGCTAAGAAGCCATTCAATTCCAAATGCCAAACAGATTATTCCAATAACCACACCTATTGCGTAAGGGAATAGTGTTTTTATACTTCCCTTTAAATCTTTTCTAAAATTGTTTATTGCTGACAAAATCTTTTCGTACACTCCAAGTGAAAGTGCTATTGTTCCTCCACTAACTCCCGGTATAACATTAGCTACACCTATTAGTATTCCTCTTAAAATGTCTTTTAAGTAATTCATGCTTTCCTCCTAATTTTAGAATTCTATTTCATATTAAATTTATTATTCATTTATCTCAGATATGATTGGAATAATCATTGGATTTCTTCTAGTCTTCGAAAATACAAAATCATGTACTGTATCTCTTATAGTATTCTTTATTGTACTCCAATCTTTAATTCCACTATCTTGTATTTTTTCAATATCTTTTAAGATTTCTTTACGCATTCCTACCATTAAATCTTCAGATTCTCTAACATATACAAATCCTCTTGAGATAACATCTGGTCCGGCCATTACTTTTCCTGTTTTATTGTCCATTGCAATAACTACAATTATCAAGCCATCTTGTGATAAGTGTTGTCTATCTCTTAATACAATATTTCCAACATCTCCAACACCTAGTCCATCAACTAATATTTGACCTGCAGGAACTGTTCCTGTTACCTTACAGAAATTCTTGTCCAACTCTAAAACTTTACCATTAGCAAGCATTATAACATTATTAGGGTCAACACCAACTTTTATAGCAGTTTCACCATGAGCTTGCAAATGTCTAAACTCACCGTGTACAGGTATAAAGTATTTTGGTTTAACAAGTGAAAGTATTAGCTTTTGTTCCTCTTGGCATGCATGTCCTGAAACATGGATATCTTTCAAAGTATGATATATAACTTCTGCACCAATCTTAAACAAATCGTCAATTACATTAGAAACTAATTTTTCGTTACCTGGAATTGGTGTTGCAGAAATAATTACCAAGTCTTGATTTGTTATAGTAACTTTTCTGTGTGTACCAGATGCCATTCTTGAAAGTCCTGACATTTCTTCGCCTTGACTACCAGTTGTAATAAGTGTTAAACGTTCTGGTGCATAATTGTCGATTTCATCAATATCTATTAATACACCTTCTGGTATATCTAAGTAGCCAAGCTCTATTGCAACATTCATTACATTTTCCATGCTTCTACCACATATTGCAACTTTTCTATTATTTTTCATTGCCGAATTAACAATTTGTTGAACTCTGTGAATATTCGAAGCAAATGTTGCTACAATAATTCTTTTTTTACAATCTGCAAATATTCCATCAAACACTTTTCCAACACTACTTTCAGACATTGTGTAACCAGGTCTTTCAGAGTTTGTACTATCTGACATCAATGCAAGAACACCTTTTTTACCAAGTTCTGCAAATCTAGCAAGATCAATCAAATTACCATCTATTGGAGTATAGTCAATCTTAAAGTCACCTGTATGCACAACAGTTCCTACAGGAGTTGTGATTGCAAGTGCAACAGAATCAGCTATACTGTGATTTACCCTTATAAACTCTATTTTAAAATTTCCTAATGTGATAACATCACCAGCTTTAACACATTTCATTGACGTACTTCTTACTAATTTGTGCTCTTCTAGTTTGTTTTTTATTAATCCAAGAGTCAAACGGGTTGCATATATTGGAACATTTATTTCCTTTAATACATAAGGAATCGAACCGATATGGTCTTCATGTCCGTGTGTTATTACCATTGCTTTTAGTTTTTCTTTATTTTTAGTTAAATAAGAAAAATCTGGTATAACTAAGTCAACGCCCAACATCTCATCTTCTGGAAAGGCAACACCACAGTCAACAAGAATCATTTCATTTCCATACTCGAATACTGTCATATTCTTTCCTACTTCTTCAAGACCACCTAAAGGAATAATTTTAAGTCTGTCGCGTGCTATCTTAATACCTTTTGAAGTTTTTAGCTCTGATACACTAACAGCTTTTTCTTCTGCCTTAGTATCGACATCTTTTTTCGCACTTTTTCTTGGCCTTCTAAAGCTTTTCTTTACTTCTTTCGCTTCTTTTATTTCTTTTCCCTCATTCGTAGTATTCTCTTCAAAAGCAGGTGCCACTTGCTGCGTTGAATAATTACTTAACATTTTCTTTTTGTTGTTATTTCTTCTAAATGGTCTATTTTTCTTAGGCACATTTTCATTTGTTTTTAATTCTTCTGTCAAAAAAATTTCTCCTTTCATATATTAATTTATGATATTCTTTCATATTTCATTTTTGGATTCTTATCCATTACATCAAGCCAATAATACAAATCACATTCAACACTCTTTCCACCACCTGTCGCACGAACCCTTGGAAGTGCTAACAAATTAACCTTTTCGTTATTTGATGGAAGTGCAGGATTTGCCCCCACAAGCAAAATAACTTTATTTTCATACTTTTGCCCATCAAATTCGCCTTTAGCTATATATGATTTATATTCTTTTGATGAAATTCCATAAGGTAACGCAAGTGCAGAAATTTCATAACCGTCAGCCAACTTTCTTACTAAGTTTGCAACAGTTCCAACCTCTTTTTGTATTGTTTCTGGAGTGGCTTTACTAAAATTCACATGAGTGCTCGTATGATTTCCTATTTCAAATCCTCTGTCAATCAAATATTTAAGCTTTTCTTCGTTAGTTCCTTCACCCGTGAAAAAAGAACTAGAGTTAATAAAAAACGTACCATTTAATCCAAAATCAGGATGTTCTTCATAAAACCTTTCCATGATACCAACCGCAGATTTAGGATTTGCAACCAATTCTCCATTCTCATCTTTTATCAAATTAAATTGACCTTTTGAGCCATCATCAAACGTAAAAACAATCGGCGTACATCCTACAGGAACCTTTATATCATTATTTATATAATCATTCAAAGAAATAGTACGATAGTTATGCTCGTATAAATACTTTAAATCATTATAAAAATTATCATAAGAACGCGTCCATTCATCAAGATCCTTATCCGCAAATCTGTGAAACATTGCTATTATTATCTTTCCCGATTCATTGTACACAAAGTTTTCCGTAATTTCATTATTATCTTCGATTTCTTCCTCACCAGATGAAGTCTCATCCCCACTTGAAACCTCATATTCGCCTGATGGTACAAAATCATATTTTTCATTATTTATAGTTTGTCTATTTTCTTCAAGATTATCACTACCCATAAATAATCTTCCGCTCTTGCAACCAACGCAAATGAGTATAACATAAATTGCTAAAATTGTCAACATAATGGTTTTCTTCATACAATTTCCCCCATTTCTTCTCTCTATTTTATCACTTTGTTACAAAATATAATAGAAATTATTTTGCTTAATTTGTATTGTACAGGAAAGATAAAAATCAATACATAAAAGGTTGCAATTCTGTTACTTCCCTATTACATAAAAATAAGCAGTAGAATTAAAATCTACTGCCCATCTTTATTTTTTAGACATTATTCTCAACTTTTTGTACAACACTAGTTCTTTTTTGACATATCGCATCAAGCAAAATTTCAACTATTTCATTATTTTGTTTAGTTAAAGCTAAATATAGTGCATGATAATTGTCTGCAACTGGATTTGCACCAGCATCAAGAAGTAATTTTATAATCTCCACATGTCCTTCATTTGCAGCCAATCTAAGACAATACCCTTCATCCAATTCACTATCATACGTCCTTGCACCACTGTCAATCAATAGCTTTACAATATCGGTATGACCATTTCTTGATGCTAGTTCTAATGGATAATTTCGATTTTCAATAATATCTGCTTCTTTAGAAACAAGTAGCTCCACCAATTCTGTGTGTCCATTTTCTGCTGCCCATGAAATCGCATTATCCGGAATTAATCCATTTTTAATACTTTCCAATAAATCTTTTTTAGTAAAAGCATCTTTTGAAACAATAGTAACAATCTTTTTCTTTACGTTCATGGTAAGCTCTCCTCCTTTTTAATTGCAAAGGAATGCTCAATAGTTACACATTTCGTTGACAGTATATCATAGGTCTTTATCACTGTAAACTAAATTGCACCAAAATTCTTAAATAAATTGGAAAAGTTTTTTATTTTCTTACCAACCAAATTATTACTTTGAAAAGTTTCTTCAATATAAAGCAAATAAAGAGTACATGTCAAGATTAATTAGTATGCATATATTTTTTATCTATCATCTGTGTCTTTTTCATTATCTCCAATTGTCCTAATATTCTCCATAATATTTTCCTTTACTATACTTACTACAGGGGTTTCTTTATATCTCGTTTGTTCTGTCTCTCTCACCATATCTCTCATATCTATAGGTATACCTATATCTTGAACAAAATCATTTAAAATCAAATCTGCCATTACATATTCATTGTCCATGTCTATACTATCCAGTGTTTCATATCCATACACACCCGGAAAATTTATACCATTTCTATCCACCGGCATTCCATACTTATCATAATAAAAGTCCTCAAGTTTGTTACCCACACGATCATAACGAGTAAGTGTAATTCCATCATCCGTTCGTCTCATAGAAAAAGCAGGAATACCATTAACTTTTTTCATATAATTTTGATTATTTCCACCAAACGAATTCATTTCCTCTTCAACTTCCAACCCATTATCAAACCTAGAAATTTCTTTAACCTTTTTTCCTTCAAGGCCTCTAATATTCTGTATCTCAAATTCTCCAACTTTTGTATTTTTATAATTTAAATAGCCTGTTTCCTTGGTAGCAGTTCCACCTAATATAACTTTTTTTTCAAGACGAGTTCCATTTGCACCTTTTTCTTTAGAATGAATTACTTTACCAGCTCTATTTAGTTCAAGCCAAAGAATTCTAGCCGTACTATCTGAAATTGCTGTTATTTCACTATTACCCTTTTCGTTATCAACAATTTCAAAAGAGATTTCATGCCCTCTAACTAACATTAAATCAATATTTTTCATAGTTATCCTCTCCCCTCTAAATTAAAAGCTTTACGACAATTATTACATTAATTGTACTACCTTTAATATATTTTGTCAAATTTTTCGTAACCAATCAGGAATCTTTAAAAATTTTTCTTCTAAGTATATTGCATCTTCTACAATAACATCTATCCCTGTTCCATCTATTCCAACCACCACCAAATTATCTATTGTTCCATTTCCAAAAATTTTATTTTCTTTTGCCTTGATAATTGCCTTCTTTCGTTTTATATTTTGGTGTTGCAACTTAATTATATTACAAAAAACTTCTCCCCTTTACTTAAAATTTGTTTTTAACTTGTAAAACAAATTCTTAAATAAATTGGAAAAGTTTTTTATTTTCTTACCCCATAAATCATAAAAGTTTATAGGCTTTTACTTTTTATATTTATTGGTTTCATTGTGGATTTTTATATGTATTTTTATAGACTTTATAGGTTTATTAAATCTTGTAATCGTTCTCACACAAGCATTATGCTGATTTCATTTCAAGTCTTAGCTTATCTGCTATCATTGCTATGAATTCTGAATTCGTTGGCTTGCCTTTGGTGGCTGATATTGTGTTTCCGAACATTTCATTATTTGCATCCATACTACCACGAGTCCATGCAACTTCTATTGCGTGACGTATTGCCCTTTCTACTCTTGATGGAGTTGTTTTGAATTTCTTTGCAAGTGTCGGATACAATTGTTTCGTGATAGAATTAATTACATCCATATCATTTACAGCTAATGTAATTGCTTCTCTTATGTATTGATAACCTTTTATGTGAGCAGGTACGCCAACTTCATGTATTATATTTGTTATTGATGTTTCAAGGGTATCTTTTCCATCTGTTATGTATGTAGATTTTTTTAGTGGTATTCCAACATATTTAGGAGCTTCTACCATACCATGTTTTATTTCTCTTAGCCTTTTTGCAAGTAATTCCAAATCAAAAGGTTTTAGCATATAGTACTGTGCACCAAGCACAACTGTCTTTTGTGTTATAATATCTTGACCAATTGCTGATAACATTATGAAATTAGTTTTTAACTTTTTAGGCATTGCATTTAACTTTTCAAGAACGCCTATTCCATCTAATTGTGGCATTATAACATCAAGCAGTGCTACATCTGGTTCTTTTTCTTTTAATATCTTAACAGCTTCTTCTCCATCCTTTGCTATATCTATTACTTCAATATCCTCTTTTTGATTCAGAAAATTTTTAACTATTTCTGCAAATTCTACGTTGTCATCTGCTATTACAACTTTAATTTTTTCTTGCATTTTTCAAATTCCTCCTAACATTTTAGTCCTTATTTGACATTTTATTGTACGCCAAATAAGTTACTTTATCACTACATCCAAAGTATACTACCAAAATTTGGAAAAAGCAATATTAAATTGTAATATTTTTCCATTTATTCGTGATAATATGTTTCTTTTAATATCACTTTCGCTGTTCCCTCTGTTTTTTCAATAATTTTATCCATTAAACCTTCTGATTTTTCAGTATATACAATGATATTAATGCTAACTTTATCAGAAAAAATAGTATCTTTAATAATTATTGAATTTTCCCTAAAGTAATGTTGCAAAATGTTATGGAAATTGTAATCTACTACGACCTCATATTCATTGCTTAATTTCATTTCTATCTTAACAGCATCAGCTATTGCTTGTTTTGCAACTGTACTGTATGCCCTTACTAACCCACCTGTACCTAATAGTATTCCACCAAAGTAACGTGTAACAACTACTAAAACATTTTCAAGTTTTTCGCCTCTTAAAATATCTAATATTGGTACTCCTGCTGTTCCACTTGGTTCACCGTCATCACTATATCTTTCTAGTGTGTTAGCAATTCGGTAAGCAAATACATTATGCTTAGCATCTCTATACTTTTTTCTTATCTTTTCAATAATTTCAACAGCTTGTTCTTCAGACGACACTTTTAGTAAAGTTGCAATGAATTTTGATTTTTTTTCTATAAGTTCTGCTGAATATTCATCTTCTTTTATAGTATAGAAAGTATTTAGCATATATATTTTTTCTCCCTTTAATTTACAATTTTATATTTTTATAGTGTTTTTTCAAGCTTTTTCGTTCGTCATTTTTCGACATTACTTTGCTGCTATATATGCGGTACTAAATGCTATCTGTAGATTAAATCCCCCTGTATAAGCATCTACATCTATTATTTCTCCAGCGAAATAAAGTCCTTTTACTAATTTAGATTCCATCGTTGATGAATTTATTTCCTTGATGTTTATGCCACCAGCTGTTATTATAGCTTCTTCTATTGGTCTAAATCCTTTTACTTTAAACTCTAAGTTCTTTAATAATTGTACTAACTTTCGTCTTTCCTCTTTTGTTAATTGATCTGTTTGCTTATCCTCTGGTATATCAGATTTTTTTATAATGTAATCTATCATCTTACTTGGTAACAAATCATTCAAACTGTTCTTAAATTGTTTTCTTGTATATTTTTCAAAATCTCTTTGTATCCTTGTATCTAATTTTTCAAATGTTAATGCGGGCTTTAAATCTATTGAAAATACAATATCTTTGTTTTTCAATTTTTCCTCTATATTTTTCACTCTTAATAAATGTGCACTTGAGCTTAATACTATTGGTCCCGATACGCCAAAATGTGTAAATAACATTTCTCCGAAGTCTTCATACACAACTTTTTGATTATCTACTAATTTTATAGATACATTTTTTAATGAAAGTCCTTGTAATTCAATTATATCTTTTTCATACAATTCTAGAGGTACTAATGATGCTTTTGGTTTTACTATTGTATGTTCCAAAGCTTCTGCCATTTTGTAACCATCACCAGTTGAACCCGTTGAAGGATAGCTTTTTCCTCCAGTCGCTAAAATTACTTTATCACACTTATATATATTATTTTCTGATCTTACGCCAGTTACACAGCCGTTTTCAACTAAGATTTCTTCAACTTTTGAATTTACAATGACTTTAACTTTTCTTTTTTCTAGTTCTTTTTTTAGTTTATCTATAACTTCCATAGCACTATCTGAAACAGGAAATACTCTTTCTCCCCTCTCTACTTTTGTCTTCACTCCTATTTCATTAAAAAAGTTTATCACATCTTGATTAGTAAATTGGCTAAAAGCACTGTACAAAAACTTTCCATTTCCAGGAACATTTTTTATGAAATTTTCCATGTCGGTAGCATTTGTTATATTACATCTACCTTTACCTGTGATAGATAACTTCCTTCCCATACTTCTCATTTTTTCAAGTATAGTAACATTATTTCCATTTCTAGCAGACATTATGGCTGCCATCATTCCAGCAGCACCACCGCCAATTACAATAACGTCCATTTTTTTCTCCTACTCATTCATTTTCTTTACTGTTTCAATTACAGCAATTTTTCCATAATTATATGTAAGCCCACCTTGCAAATAACCTACATATGGCTCTCTTAATGGACCGTCACAACTTAGTTCTATTGAAGAACCAGATGTAAATGCTCCTGCTGCCATTATAATTTTACTGTCATATCCAGCCATATCACAAGGCTCTGGCATTGCAAAAGAATCTACTGGTGAATTTGATTGTATTCCTTGACAAAACTTAATTAGTTTATTAGGATCTCTAAATTTAATCATTTGCACTATATCTGATCTTTTCTCATCATATCTTGGTGAAACTTCATATCCTAGTTTTTCTAACAATCTCGCAGCAAATATTCCTATTTTTTTGCTTTCACAAACAATATGTGGTGCAAAAAACAATCCCTGCAATACTTTTCTATTAAAATCAAAAGTCGCACCACCTTCTTTGCCTAAACCTGGTGCGCTATATCTGTCACTTATTAATTCAATAAGCTCTTTTTTTCCAACTACATATCCACCTGTTGGTGCGATTCCACCACCTATATTTTTAATAAGTGAACCAACAGCGACATCTGCTCCAGCTTCAATTGGCTCTCTTTCTTCAGTAAATTCCCCATAGCAATTATCAACCATAACTAAAGTATTTGGATCTGCTTTCTTTACAACATTTATGGCTTCTTCTAATTCACTTATTAAAAATGCATTTCTATAAGCATAACCTCTTGAACGTTGCATTATTACTAGCTTTACATTCTTTTCGGCAACTCTTCTTTCTATAGCCTTCAAATCAAATTTATTATTTGACAATAAATCTATTTGTTCATATTTTACACCCAAAGCCTTTAAAGAACTTGGATTTTCCCTTACTCCTAACGTTTCGTCAAGAGTATCATAAGGCTTTCCATTTATACTAAGCACTGTATCTCCAGGTCTTAATATTCCAAACATAGTTGTAGATATTGTATGTGTACCTGAGATAAATTGCATTCTTACTAAAGCATCCTCAGCTTTAAATATTTCAGCATACACTTTTTCTATTGCATCTCTTCCCATATCGTCATATCCGTAACCTGTGGTTCCATGTAAATGTGCTTCACTTATTTGATACTTTTTAAAAGCCTCTAACACCTTTTTGGAATTTTCAAACTCAATCTTTTCATTTATTTCAAATTGTTCTTTTATATCTTCCTCTAATTGTCCTATTAATTCATCCATTTTACCCATCCTTTCATCTCGACACATTATACTATAATTTTCCATATTTTTCAATAATTATGTTTACAGAATTGCAAAATCCTGTTATTTTCCTGTCGCACAAGAAAGAAGAAAATATCCGATTTTACCTTCGAAAGTTTTCTAATGAAAGGAAAAAAAACTCTAACATAGAAAAACTCGCATGGTTTTAATCCATACGAGTCAATTTTAACTACTCTAAATTAGTCTACAAAGTCAAATTCGTCTTTTGTCTTTTCTTTAAATGCTTCGAATACTTTTTCTGCTTCTTCTTCATCTTCTAGGCTAACGTAACTTTCATCTTCACCTTCGCCTTCGATTCTGAATATTACTACTTCGCCTTTATCAGCTTCTTCTACTGGTAATAATACAACATATTCTGTTCCGTCAACTTCTACTACATCTAAGAATTCAAATTCAACTTCATTTCCATCTTCATCATTTAATATGATTTTATTGTCTAATTCATCAAAATCTTCCATTCCTTCAAATTCATCATTATTGTTCATGTTATCGTCCATTTTTTTCTCCTTTCATTTCTTTTAATTTCTATCTAGATACATCTGCAATATGTATTGAGCAGATATAGTATCTACAATCTTTCTTTTTTTGTCTTTACCTATAGCTAGCTCTTGCATTGTTCTATGTGCAGAAACCGTTGTCAATCGTTCATCTATTTTAATCACTTCTAAGTGAAATCTATTTACAAGTTTCTCAATAAACTTGTCTGTTTTTTGAACTCTTGGGCCTTTAGTTGCATTCATATTTAGTGGATATCCTATAACGATTTTTTCTACATTATGTTCTTTTATGATTTCTTCAAGTCTGTTCAACAGTTTTTTTTCACTTTCGCCATGCTCAATAGATTCAAGTCCCTGTGCAGTTATACCTAATGCGTCAGATATCGCAACACCAGTTCTTGCTTCTCCATAGTCTAAACCAATTATTCTCATTTTTCTTCGTTAACTCCAATATATTCTTTTACTAGTTCTTCTAGAAGTTCATCTCTTTCTAATTGACGGATCAAACTTCTTGAATCTTTATGGCTAGTTATATATGTTGGATCTCCAGAAAGAATATATCCAACAATCTGATTTATTGGATCATAGCCCTTTTCAACTAATGCTTCATATACTTGTCTTAATATTTGCTTCGAATTAGCTTTCTTTTCTTTTTCCACCTTAAAAAATATTGTATTCTCTGAATCCATTTTATCCCTCCTTTATCCAAAAAATCTCCTTGAAGTTTTTCCAGTAGGATTATTTTTTGGAAATATTGCCGAGCCAATTTCGTCTATTGCTTGCATAAAATCGGCTGAATATCCTTTGTAACTTAGCACTCCACTACAAACAGAATCAACATATTTAGCATAATTGTTTAGGTTGTAAGGTACTATATACGACATGACTTTTCCTGGTAATACCGTATCATAAAACGACATACTAGGATCACTATAAGATGATAATGTCTGAACAATTTGTTTTTGTGATAGTGATGTTTTTACATACTTATTAATTATTATTCTTATTTTTTTCATGTCCATTCCTCTATTTTTTAACTCTCTTAAAAATAGAGTAGTATCAGGCATTTTTAATAAATCTAAATCTTGGACTAAATATACTTCATTTGCTTGATCAAAGTAATCAATTGGTGTTGTAAAATCAGCATCAACAATCGTTAAGTTGCAGTTTGATTTAACTGTTTCTATAATTGCTTTATGCTTATAACCCCTTCGTGGGTCTGTCAGTGTTCCTGGAATTGTGGTGTATACTTTTAAATATCTATTTGTTGTTTCTAAATAGCAATCGTCTCCATCCATTACTTTTTGCATACACTCTTCTGCTCTTTTTCTTAATGTTTTATCATTTTGATTGTATAAATAAAACATGCTTCTATCTCTAGTCATATCCAATATTGATGTATTTATCTTCGCATTTGCCATTGAGTGAGCTATTGCATTTGTAATAAATGTTGTACCAACTTTGTTTGCACCAACAAAAACAACCATCTTTTTATAATCAAGAGGAGCAATTTGTGTATTTGCTGGAGTATTAGTATATTGTGGCGCACTATACTCATTTGTAGCATTAGCTTTTAATTGATTTTGAGCATTTATAAGTTTTTCTTGCTCTTCTCTTAACCTTTTCTTTTCTTCCTCTAACTTAGCCTGTTCCTCTTTAATTCTCTTTTGTTCCATTGCTAATTTTTCTTGTTCTGCCTTCATTCTCTTCTCATCTTCTGAAACAGCAACTGAATTTGGTTTAACACTTTGTTGACGACTTTCATCAACAGCTAAATTTGCATTTTTGTTTTCTTGAATATTTTTAACAACTTCTTCTTTTTTAGTTGTAGTCGTTTCTTGCTGCTTGTTTTCAGAATTTGCTTTTATGGCATCAGAAGTTTTTTGTAAAACTGGTTGTACATTTTTAATAGGTTCTACTGGTCTATCTGGTGCATTCAAGTTAGGTTTTACTTCTATAATTACATTTTCATTTTTAGCCATTTGATCTAAACGTTCTTTTGCAGCAAGTTCAGCATCTTTTTTGGCTTTTTCTATATCATTAATCTTTTCTTGTTCTTCTATTTTTGCTAATTCTGCAAGTTTTTCTTTTTCTCTTCTTTCAGCAGCTATTTTATCTAATTCAGCTTTATGTCTTGCCTCTGCTTCAGCTTTTGCTTTAGCTGCAAGTTCTGCTTGCTGTCTTGCCTCTGCTTCAGCTTTTGCTTTAGCTGCAAGTTCTGCTTGCTGTCTTGCCTCTGCTTCAGCTTTTGCTTTAGCTGCAAGCTCTGCTTGCTGTCTTGCCTCTGCTTCAGCTTTTGCTTTAGCTGCAAGCTCTGCTTGCTGTCTTGCCTCTGCTTCAGCTTTTGCTTTAGCTGCAAGCTCTGCTTGCTGTCTTGCCTCTGCTTCAGCTTTTGCTTTAGCTGCAAGCTCTGCTTGCTGTCTTGCCTCTGCTTCAGCTTTTGCTTTAGCTGCAAGCTCTGCTTGCTGTCTTGCCTCTGCTTCAGCTTTTGCTTTGGCTGCAAGTTCTGCTTGCTGTCTTGTTTCTACCTCAGCTTTTGCTTTAGCTGCAAGTTCTGCTTGTTGCCTTGCTTCGACTTCGGCTTTTGCTTTAGCTGCAAGTTCTGCTTGTTGTCTTGCTTCTACCTCAGCTTTTGCTTTAGCTGCAAGCTCTGCTTGCTTTTTGGCTTCGACTTCGGCTTTTTCTCTCGCTTTAGCTTCTTCACGAGCTCGAGCCATTAATTCTGCTTGCTTTTGCTCATCCTCGTTGCTACTCAAATCAACTTGTCCACCTTGTTGTATAGATTGCACTGGTGGAACTTGTTTTTCAACTTTTGGTTGAAGTTGCTCTACTTTATGCCTTCTAAAGACACCCAAAAAGCCTCCACTCTTCGATTTTTGCTCTTTTACAGGAGTTGGTTGGGCAACTTGAGTAGGTGCATCTTGTTGCGGTAAAGATGCTAAATACTTATATCTATCTGCCTGTAACACCACATCAGTGATTTGTTTTGGTAGCATTGAAACTATGATTTTTAATTGTTTTCTGCTATACTGCTCTGCTATTCTGTCAAAAGTTTCCAAATACTTTTCAGGTTGATTTCTTATTCCTTCATAAAAGCTTAATATACTTCTCATCTGGAATTCATCAACCTCATCATCTGTTGTCATCGAAGTATTAACAATTGATGATGCATCTATATTTAAATACTGTTTTGCTTCCCTTTTATTCTTAGGCTTTTTTATTATTTCACAAAGAGGATTTACATTTCTGTCGTCTCCAAGCAATAAGTTGTAAATACCTATACTAAACAACTTACTTACAAAAGCGTCTCCTTTTTCTCTTCTATCTGAACATATAAATATAATATCTGAGTCCTGAATCTCATCTGTTATCTTGTCAATGCTATTAAATAAATACCTATCTACTTGTTCTAAATCCTTTGCTCTAAATTGTTCTAATTCCTCACTTATTACAATCCTGTCATATGTTTTATCTCTTTTTACTTCTTCAATTAGAGCTTTAAAAAAGAACACATTCTTATATTCTAAAACCTCTCCATATTTTTCATAATACCTATTGGCAACATTTGTTGACACTTGGTCATTTCCCATAGCGAAAAGTACTTTCATTATCATTCACCTTCCTATTTATGCTTTAGTATAAATCTACAACTAAATTACAAATTAATATCATTTGGACAAAAAGTCCTTTTGCATTATTCTTAAGCACCTCTGCCAGCAACAAACAATGCAAATAATAAAGGCATTACATTAAAAACTACTAACCCTATTACAAATCCTACTATCCAGCCATAACCTTGTTCTTTTTTGTCAAGTTTCTTATTGCCCACTATCAAAAAATTAAAAGAACCCATAGCTATTCCTATAAAACATATTGGTAAACTATATTTTTGTGCAACTTCTAAATAGTATGCAACTTTACCATATACCTCATCATTATATTTATCTGTCAATTCTGCTATTCTTTTTTCTTTTCTACTAATTCTCCCAACAACTGTTTCGCCAGCTTCTGTCATATCATTCTCTTTTTTATTTGAAGCATCAGGTACTAGCTCATCATTTTTATTGTTATCATCATCTACCGGTGGTAATGGCATATCAACTGTATCTATTGAACTATTGGCTGAAACAGATCCAATTGTTGCAAGCACAGTCGAATTAAATGCTATAATCATTGCCAAAGACATTATAACAACAAGTATTTTTCTTATTTCTTTGTTTTTCATATATCCTCCTTCGAATTATACTAGAAGATAATTCCCCACACATATGATACTACAATTTTAAGCATATTTCAACAACAAAATGCTTTTTAATGGGTAAATAATTTCAAAAAAAATGATAATACTAAACATTTATTAACACATATTCAAGCTGACTACCAATTATCTTATTAAAGTACTCTATTACACTTTTTCGTTTTATTGATTTAGGCATTCTTATTTCTAACGTTTCAATTACGTCTTTAGGGCTCTTTATAACTATACTTCCTATTTTTTCCCCTTTAAAAACTGGTGCAGACATATCTTTTTTCAAATCGTACTCATACAATATATCTTCTTTTTCTCCAATAGGTAGCAACATTTCTTTCTTACCATTTATATTTATTTCGTATATTCTGTTTTTACTTTTTTCCACATTAATTATAAAAGATTTTTTCATATTCTCATATATATCAACAACTTCAAAGTTATTATATGCATAATTCAACAGTTGAATACTTTCACTTGTTCTTTGTTTCTTAGTATCACATCCCAAAACAATCGAAATAACCTGTCTATCATTCCTTGTTATAGATGTAACTAAACACCTTCCAGCTTTACTCGTGTACCCAGTTTTCAAACCATTTGCTTCCTTGTATATTGATAGCATTTCATTTGTGTTATGTAGATTTTTTTCGTATGTGTCTATTTTTATGGTTGCATCTCGCATATTAACTATATTTGCAAGATATTCGATATTTAGCAAATAGTCTGCAATTAATAACAAATCTCTTGCCGTTGTATAATGTAAATCATTATCTAGTCCATGCGGCGTAACAAAATTTGTGTTATTTGCACCGATTTCTTTTGCTTTCTTATTCATTTCAACACAAAAATCTTCAGCACTTCCAGAAACATGTTCCGCTATTGCTATTGCAGCGTCATTTCCAGAACAAATAAGTAATCCTTTCATTAAGTCACCTAAAAGGACTTTATTTCCTTTTCTCAAGTTAATTGTTGAACCACCAATACTGGCTGCCCTTTCGCTTATAACAACTTCATCATTTATGTCAGCATTCTCATATGCAACTATAGCTGTTAATATTTTGGTTGTTGACGCATTTGGAACCTTCTCATCAATATTTTTTTCATATAATATTTTTTTATATTTTCTGTCATAAACAAGGGCAGACCTTGATAATATGCTTGGCTTTCCTTTCATATTAACAACTGCCGCAAGTTCCTCTTGAGTTAAATCTTCATCTAGATTTTCACTATCAAATCCAAAAACAATTCCATTTGCGAAACTTAAAAATATGATAAAAACAGCTAATACACTAGCAATTATTCTTTTCAACTTAAATCACCTCAAAGAAAGTGTATGTCTTACTTTTTCAAATTATGCAATACAATAAAGAGAAGTATCAATAGACATTTTGTCACAATTACGCTTATTTTTTCATAATATGTAGCATAAATGCTTACTCAAGGAGGAATACAATATGAAAAATGGATTAGTCTTGAATAAGATTTCAAAAGTCTATCAAGACATTAATGGCGAAGTTCTAGCAATCAAAGATTTTTCTTATTCTTTTAAACAAGGTGATTTTATTAGCATAGTTGGTCCAAGTGGATGCGGTAAATCGACTTTGCTTTCTATAATAGCAGGATTAGAAATGCCGTCATCAGGCAATGTGATTTTGGATGGAAAAGATATTACAGGAAAAATAGAAAACATTGGATATATGCTTCAAAAAGATTATTTATTAGATTGGAGAACAGTGTATAAAAACGTACTTATAGGTCTTGAAATTAAAAATATGTTAAACGAAGAAAGTAAGAAATATGCATTAAACCTTCTAAACACATATGGACTTCGGGGAGTTTATTGACAAATATCCATCTCAACTTTCAGGTGGAATGAAGCAAAGAGTTGCACTTATAAGAACATTAGCTACCAAGCCCTCCTACCTTCTACTAGATGAAGCCTTTTCTGCACTTGATTACCAAACTCGTTTAGATGTCACAAATGATGTTTATAGCATAATCAAAAACGAACATAAAACCGCAATAATGGTAACGCATGATATTCCAGAAAGTATAAGCATGTCTGATAAAATCATTGTACTTTCTAAAAGACCAGCTGTAATAAAGAATGTTTATGATATTAATTTTGACATTTCAAACAGAACTCCTTTAAATTGCAGAGAAGATCCTGCTTTCAGTAAGTATTTTGATTGCATTTGGAAGGAGTTAAATGCCAATGGATAATACAATTTCTGATGAAAGAAAATCATTTTTAAAAAATAAGAAAAAAAGAAAATATAAAATTTTATTTACTCAACTTTTTATACTTGTTACCTTCATTCTTCTATGGGAAATACTAGGAAACATTGGTGTTATAAATCCATTTATAACTAGCCAACCCTCGCGTATATTGAACACAATGTTAAATTTTTCATCAAACAACTTATTATTGCATGTTGGAATAACATGTTATGAAACTTTAGTAGGATTTTTACTTGGAACACTATTAGGAACTATAATCGCCTTTTTACTCTGGTGGTCAGATTTTGCCTCAAAGGTAGCAGAACCATTTCTAATTATTTTACACAGTCTACCTAAAGTTGCTCTCGGACCTATTATAATTGTTTGGGCTGGAGCCGGGACATCCGCAATAATAGTAATGGCACTTGCTATTTCTATAATAGTCACAATTCTAGAAATGTTAAATGGTTTTACATCAACAGATAAAAATTTAATTAAAATGGCGAACACTTTTAATGCAAACAAGTGGCAAATTTTTAGTAAGATTGTCTTTCCTTCTAACATTTCATCACTTATAAATGCTATGAAAGTTAATATAGGACTTTCACTTGTTGGTGTAATTTCGGGCGAGTTTCTGGTTTCCAAAGCAGGTCTTGGATACTTAATAGTATATGGAGGGCAAGTTTTTAAACTTGATTTAGTTATGACCAGCGTAATAATCCTTGGAATTGTCGCAGCATTGATGTATAAATCAGTTATCCTACTAGAAAAGGTTATTATGAGATTTATAATGCATGTTAAAGTTTAAAAGATAAAGTTATCATATGGTTGTGTCAATTTTAACACGTCTCTATCTATTTAACTTCAATTAGATAAAGTCAAAATTAAAATTGGCACATTTTATTTATAATCGCATAATAATATATAAGTAAGTTCACTTATATGAGGAGGTATATATGAGAAGATTAACTTATACTTTAATCTCTATCATGGCAGTCGTAATTGTAATTACTATTGCTTTGATTTGCAAAAAAGATAATTTAAACCATCAAGTAATAAATTCTGGTGATACACCTGAAACCAAGGTACAAAAAATTACAGTTAGTGAAGTAACGCATTCTGTTTTTTATGCTCCACAATACGTTGCAATTAATCTAGGGTTCTTTAAAGAAGAAGGATTGGAAATAGAATTGATAAACGGTGGCGGAGCTAACAATGTAATGACGGCAGTCTTATCAAATCAAGTTGATATTGGTTTTGCAGGACCAGAAGCCGCAATATATGTATATAATGAAGGTGCTTCTGACTATACTGAGGTGTTTGCCCAATTAACCAAAAGAGATGGTTCAATGTTAGTTGCAAGAGAAAAAATTTCAGATTTTAATTGGAATATGTTAAAAGGAAAACATATATTGCCAGGAAGAACTGGTGGAGTTCCATACATGACATTTGAATATGTATTAAAGCAAAACGAAATAAATCCAAAAGAAGATTTAAACTTAGACACATCAATAAGTTTTGATGCAATGACGAGTGCATTCGTTTCAGGCACCGGAGATTTTGTAACAGTTTTTGAACCAACAGCATCTAGCTTGGAACTAAATAATCAAGGATATATTGTTGCAGCTGTTGGTGCATCAACTGATGAAATTCCATACACATCATACTTTGCTAAAAAGAGCTATATTGAAAACAATAAGGATACAATATCACATTTTGTCAATGCGATAAAGAAAGGATTAAACTATGTAAATTCACACTCTGCTTCTGAAATTGCAAATGCTGTTGTATCGTCTTTTCCTGACACAGATATAGACATTCTTACAAAAGCAATTGAACATTACAAAGAGATTGATGTTTGGAATGAAACCCCTGTTATGAGTGAAGAATCATTCAATCTATTG
Source organism: bacterium (assembly GCA_963637565.1). Lineage (GTDB taxonomy): Bacteria > Bacillota > Clostridia > TANB77 > UBA1234 > UBA1234. Next base: position 36,284 of record CAVHNT010000044.1, on the reverse strand, counting down.
CAAAAGGTAATAACTGAAGCTGGTGAATTGAATAAAGTCGCTCCTTTCGATAAAGTAATAAATAATTCTTTTGCACAAGAAAATCAAGAAAGATGAAAATCAAAGCTTTTCAGTCAGACTGTTAACAAACCTCGTGTGAAAAGCATAAGGGTTTGTCAACAGTCTGTAGAGGCACGAATAAAATAATTCGTACCTCTATTTTTTACTTTCCTATAAACATTTGAACCATTATCTTTCCATACTTTGGAGAATCCACAACACCAATTCCTGTATAATTATATGCATTATTTAGTATGTTTTCTCTATGACCAGTTGAATTCATCCATGCATCTACAGCCCCTTTTAAAGTAGAGTTTCCTGCAATATTTTCTCCTGCCGTTTTGTAAGTTATTCCAAATGATTTCATCATATCAAATGGACTTCCATATGTTGGAGAATTATGTGAAAAATAGTTATTTGCTACTAAATCTTGTGCCTTGGCCTTTGCTACTCTTTGTAATTCGCTATTAAAAGAAAGTTCTGGTAAGCCATATGCTTTTCTTTGCTCATTTATAAGATTTAACAATTCTTTTTCATCTGTACTATATCCAGATAATGAATCTGATGTGTTAGTATTATTTGTGTTGCTTGATGTATTTCCACCCTGACTTGAACTGCTGGTTGCGTTCTTTATATATTTTTTGCTAACCGCACCTATCAAATCGCTATTTGTTTGAATAACGTACCAATCTCCGACCTTTGCAAAAACCCTTACATATTCATTTTTGTAAATCATCCCTATTGCTTTGTATTTTGTTCCTGGTCCACATCTTACATTAAGTGCACTCGCAGTAACCATTCCAGTAACGAAATTTACATTCTCATAATAAGTCATTGCCTCTGTATTTGTAGCATTTAAAGAAACAAATAATAACATTGTTAGTATACTAATTATAAAAACTTTTCTTTTCATAAAAAACCTCCTTTAGGGTTATTTTTAATATGATTATTTCCCTAAAAGAGGTTTTTATACCTTTATTTTCCTTTTAAATTACATTTCACTTATATTTACCACATTTCTTTCAATTGGTATGTTGATTGTAATTGCTTCATTTATTTTTTCAACACTTTGGCTTAAATCAAGTTTTATTTCAACTTGTTCAGCATCATCTTCAATTTTTAAAGACATAGCCAAGCTTGTGTCTGTTGCATAACCATCTTTAACTTTTGTAGAAATCTTTATACTAGCATCAGATATTTGATTTTCTTCTTTTAATTCTGCTCTCGTAATATTTAAATCTAATATTTCAATAATATCGTCTAAATCTATTTCATATGTATATGTTTTTGTTGTTCTTCCTGATACTTTTAAATACTTATCATTAGCAAATGCACATACATAATCCAACACATTATTAATTTCAGAATAAGAATTTTCAGTTAATTTCATCTCATTAAGTGCTGTTTCAATTGTATCTTTAAATGAAGTTTTGCTAGATAAAATCGTGTTATATTTATCAAAAACTTCTGTTGAATTAAGTTTTGCCCACTTCTTCCCTATCTCTGATTCTAATAGAGATGATTTTATATATATAACTTTTTCACTAAAATCTGCAATTTTGCTTAGTGAAATATCATCAAATCCATTTTCTTTCAAAGTATCTAATAAAGTACCTTTTCCAGTTGTTTTCAAAGTCATGTCTACAAACATCTTATTTGAACCATACTTAATAACACCATTTAAAACTGATTTTAAATTTGTAATATTCTTATCTGAATCTTTATAATTTAATGTTGCGTTTGCTTTAAATGCAGTCTGAAGTGTTTCTGGTGTTATACCTTCGTAGCTCATAAACTCATACAAATTTGGTGTTTCTTTTTGTAATCTATCATATATGAAACTTGAATCCAAAATTACAACAGTTCTTGTTTCAGGCACCCAATCGACATGTAATTCTAATGATTCAGCTATAAACCTAACTGGTACTAATGTTCTACTATCATATATAACTGGTGCGGAATCCAACATTATTTTTTCTTCTGTATCTCCGCTTTTAACCGTTGCTTCTTGATTATTTATTTGTAGAACTAAAGTTTTACTTTCTGTTGTTGCTGTTATTGTTTGTGTTGTTCCTTCCCATTCAACATTAGCACCAAAAACTTCAAATATTTTTCTCATTGGTACCATTGTTCTACTATTTATAATTTTAGGTTCAACTACATTTCCATTTTCATCAGTAAAATCAATTTGTTGATCATTTACTAATACTTTAATAGAGTCATCTGCAAATGGATTTTGTGATATAAGTAGCATATCATTTTGTGTTGTCATATCATAAGCAAATACCATAGTAAACATTGAAAGTATCATACTCATTGACAATATTAATGCAATTATTTTTGAATTTTTCATAATAAGCACCTCCTATTTATTTTTTATTAATTTTAATTACATATGTGTACAACTCGTTATAATCATTTTGTAATTTAATTGTTATATTTGTTATTATATTATCATCTTGAACCTGTGAAATTAAGTCTACACTTATATTTGATGTATCATATAATAACTCATCCATACTCACATCATAATTAAATAATAATTTGTTGATTAAATTATATACTTGAAGAAATTCATTTTCAACAATTATGTTGTCAAATTTTGTATAATCAATGTATACATTGTTTGCATTGGAATATTTTATTTCATTTGCCTTAATAGTTGATACTCCATTGCTTTCTGAAATAGAAAATAGTTTTAAAAAATTATCATATTCTTCTCTGATTCTACTAAATGTATTTACATTTAAATTGTTCTCATTTATTTTTAACAATTCCTTAGCAAGCTCTGAAAAAGACGTATTATATCTTCCAACAAGTCCAAGTTCATCATATGTTTTTCTATTTGAATTCAACATTTTTGAAAGTATTGGTGATTGTGTTGTATACGTTACCCCATTATTATCGTAAGTTACATCTAATGCTATATCTCCCCATCCCTCTTCAACTATTTCTTTAAATAGCAATGAATTTCCACTAAAATTTATTAGTATATTTTGCTTATTAGTTGCTTTTTGAGTTAATGTTGCATAAACTGTGGAAGTGGTATTATTTGTACTATTTGTTAAATCGTTATAATTTCTTGTAATTTGTATTGTAGCACTTTGTGTTGGTATGGTTGTAAGTGCTTTATAAAAGGTAGGTGTGTTAACTTTTATTTTTTCCAAGAAATAATCGTAATCAATTATTATTGCGGTTTGATTCTCACTGTCCCAGCCTACTTGTTTGTCTAAACTTTCAGATATAAATCTAAGAGGCACCAAAGTTCTGCTATTCATTATAATTGGTTTTGAATCAAGTTTTATTCTTTCATTTTTTCCGTTCTTATTTACTTCAGCTATTTCATTACCAATTTGTAATTTTATAGTTGTATTATTTTTAGTTGCTAAAACGGTTCGAGTTTCTCCATTCCATTCTATTGATGCTCCCAAAAGTTCAAATATTTTTCTCATTGGCACCATTGTTCTTGAGTTTATAATTTGTGCTTCAACCTTATTTCCCTTTTCATCTGTAAAGTCTATATTTTTTCCATTTAACTGTACGTTTACACTTCCAGCAAACACAGTGCTAGATATCAAAAACATGCCCAAAACTAATGTTAATAATATTTTTTTCATAAGTACCTCCTTTTTTTCTATTCAAAGTGTGCTAATGATCGATTTGCTAAATATTCATATCTTTCAATCTTATTTTTAATTTTTTTGTCCGAATTTAATATTCCAAAGTTCGCATTCATTGGTTGAAAATCTTTATTTGGAGTAGATATATATTTGGCAAGTGCTCCAATTATTGTTTCATCAGAAAAAACAATTTTATCACCATTATTTATTCTCTGAACAGCATTAATTGCTGCTACATATCCAGATGCTATAGATTCAACATATCCCTCTACACCAGATATTTGACCTGCAAAATAAATATTTGTTCCTTTCAAATTATAAGTTTCATCTAACAATTCGCTAGAGTTTATATATGTATTTCTATGCATTACACCATATTTTACAAATTCAGCGTTTTCTAATGCTGGAATAAGTTTAAATACTCTTGCTTGTTCTCCAAATTTTAAATTTGTTTGGAATCCCACAAGATTATACATTGTATCTTCTTTATTATCCTGTCTTAATTGTACTACTGCATAATATTTTTTATCGAATCCCACTGGCTTAAGTGGTCCAAAAGTTAATGTTTGCGAACCACGTCGTGCCATTTCTTCTATTGGCATACATCCTTCAAACAAATTTCCTTTTTCAAACTCATGTTTATTCACAATTTCTGCATTTATTAATTCGTTATAAAATTTATCATATTCTTCTTTTGTCATTGGACAATTTATATAGTCACTTTCTCCTTTGCCATATCTGTCTGCAGTAAAAGCTTTTTCCATATTAATTGAATCCTTTAAAACAATTGGTGCAGCTGCATCATAAAAAAACAATTTTTCTTTACCTGTTATTCTAGCAATTTCTTCAGATAAACTTTCTGATGTAAGTGGACCTGTGGCTATTATTGTTATATCATCACTTTCGATTTTTTCCACTTCTTCATGAATTAATTCAATGTTTGGATTTTCCTCTATTTTTTGTGTAACAAGTTCAGAAAATTTTTCTCTATCAACTGCCAAAGCTTGACCAGCTGGTACTTTTGTTTCGTCAGCACATTTTATCAAAAGTGAATCCAATCTTCTAAGTTCCTCTTTTAATAGTCCACAAGCGTTAGTTATACTATTTGATTTCAATGAATTACTACAAACTATCTCTGCTAAATTCTTGTTTGAATGTGCTGGTGAAAATTTTTTTGGTTTCATTTCATATAGCTTTACTTTTATACCCCTCTTGGCGATTTGATATGCAGCTTCTGTTCCTGCTAATCCTCCACCCATTATTTTAATTTCACTCATATTCTTTCCTTTCAATATTTTAAAGACCATTATGTTTCAAACGGTCTTTAAATTTTACAATTATTTGTCTTTTCTGTTTTTTAGAATATTAACACCAAACTCTTGGATATAACTTAATAATGAAAATAATGCAAATACCAATGCAACAATGAATATTATTACGTCAAAAGACATATTATATCCAAATATCATTATATTTTTTCCTAATGCTGGTATTACTTCTATCAAAAATGAACTTACAACAGCTATATATATCAATACTGTTGTACACTTTCCATACCATTTGCTATAAACTACAAAATCTTTTCTTTTGTACAAATATAATCCACCAATCATCATTATAAGTTCTTTTAATATTAGAACTACAAAAATCCATATTGGTATTATATTTTTTATCCCCAATGTACACACAATCGATATTTGAGTTAACTTATCTGCAGCTGGATCCATAAGCTTTCCAAAATTACTTATATAATCAAATTTTCTTGCTATTACTCCATCTAAAATATCAGATATTGATGAGATTGTGAAAAGAATAATTGAAAGTAAAAAGTTTCCATTTACTATTGATAGTACTATAAAGGGTATTAAAATAATTCTAAAAACTGTTAAAATATTAGGTATATGTTTCAATTTTATTCCTCCAACCAGATACAGATTTTGAATACATCGTACATATATATCATGATACCATACAAACTTAAACTTTGCTAGTCTATTTTATATTATTTATTCTTCCTATAAATTTTTTTCTTTTAGAATATTTATATTAAATCTGGAAAACATATTTTCTAGGTGGTGATATATATGACAAGTAAAGAACTTTTATATGTAGAAGATGCATTAGGACACGAAAAGTTTATGCAATCTTCTAGTAAAATAACAGCAAATCAATTAGCTGATCAAACTCTTTCAAATTACCTAAAAGAGTTAGAACAAACACATACAGAACTATATAATAGTTTTTTTAATTTATTATAAGGAGGTAACAATGAGCGATAAAGAATTAATGGAAAAAGAACTTTTGGTAGTAAAAGGAGTTTGTGATTTATATATGCACGGAATGATAGAATCTCCAACAGCTGAAGTTCATACTACTTTTCAAAATGCTTTAAATAAGAGTTTAGATATTCAAAATAAAATTTACAATCTTATGTCAGAAAAAGGTTGGTATAATGAAGCTCCAGTAGAACAAAACAAAATTGATTGTGCTAAGCAAAAATTTAGTGCACAATAAAAAGTCAAAGATTGCTTTCATATTGCATAAAAAATTCACACTCGGCTAGTTTAATTCATATTCTAATATAGAAAAGAAATTTTCTAAAAAACTATAAAGGATGTGAATTAAATGTTTGATGATGAGAAAGAGTGTGGAAAAAACTTTCCAGATTTCAACAAATGTAAAGCACAAATAGAAAAGTTTTTAACTGTTTGTATTCCGGTTACTACAACGCCATCTATTAATGTTGGTAAAATTAAAACCGAATGCTGTGGAAATCCAATCATCTCTATGAAAAATCACGATAATTGTTGCAAAGGCGTTTGTGATGGTTCTTGCAAATTTACAATAATTCAAAAAATGAAAGTTGAATTTCCTATTGAATTTGATGCTAAAACTATTGTTGATAAAATGTTCGTAGATTGTGAATTTAAACCTGAAGACTGTGAAAACTGAACAAGAAAGAATGAAAGTCTTCGATTTTCATTCTTTCGTCCCTCGAGAATTTTCGACCGAAAGGAAGAAAATCTCTCGCATAAATTAATGTTTTTTATGTAATAGGAAAGAAAATTAACACACAAAAAGTTGCAAATCTGTTACTTTCCTATTACATAAAAACAAGTGGTAAGAAAATAAATCCTTACCACTCTCTTTTTTAAATCTTATCTCTTTGATATTTCTCAATAAATTGTTGCATATCATCAAATTGCCTTTCAATGTTTTTTACAAGGGAAAACTGAATCCAAGCTCTAGTAAGATTTTGTTCTCCATATTCTACAGGAAAATAAATGTTTCCATCAATATAGTCCATTAAAAATCTCATACCCAATTCCAAAGTAATTGTCCATACCGAAAGCGGTATTAACTTTACCTCTGCCTCAGTAAGAATATTAGAGTCTAAACATCCTTTAACAAATTCATAATAAAGCTCCATATCCAAAGTTGCAGATGAATAATTTTTAGATTCTTCTGAAATAGTATTTGCACCCGAACGAATTGCATCACCAATATCATATAGTATAGAACCTGGCATAACAGTATCCAAGTCAATCAAACAAATAGGTTTGTTTGTCTTTCTGTCAAACAAAATATTATTCAATTTTGGATCGTTGTGCGTAACTCTATATGGAATGGTTCCATTTTCAAGTGCAATAACAATTTCAGAAAGTTTCTCTCTTCTCGCAATAACAAATTCAATTGCATCTTTGGCAATTGGATTCATAGCACGATGCTCATCTTTATTTGAAAGCAAATTATTAGCAACCGATACAAGAAGATTCTCAAATCTTTTTCTAGTGTTATGAAATTGAGGAATAGTCTCTTTTAGAGATTTAGCATCAAAATCTTCTAAAATCTTAGAAAAATCACAAATCACATTTCCTAATACATACATATCTTCCTTCTTTGTAATACTTTGAAAAACTTCTGAATGTATAAACTCGCTAAGTCGCCAATAATGCTTCTCACCATTTTCATCATCAATATATAAATATTCATGAGCACTATATCCAGGTTTTACTTCAATAAATTTAATTGTATTTCTCCCCTTTTGCCTAATATGATTAGTAACCAAGATTGCATTATTCATTACTTCTTCAGGAGATTTGAATACATTATGATTAATTCTTTGAAGCAAATATGATACAGTATCATTTCCAGTATTCACAACAATCTTATAAGTATAATTAATTCTGCCACTATCAATAGGAAGAATCCACTCAATCTTTCCTTCAACGATGTTAAACTTCTTAGCAATCTCACCAATTTTCTGGGTTTCTCTGAACGATAATTCGTACATCTTTTTATTCTCCCTTCTGTTATATGTTTTCAATGTCCATGCCAAGCCGCTTGTAGTTGTTCATGATTTTCTTCATGTTACGAAACCGACCTTCTCTTACCTCTTTTCCATAAATCACTGGTTCAACATTCAGTTCTATATCTTCAAGCTCCTTTTCAATGTCATAAGTTATTTTAACAAAGGTAAATGCAATGTCCTCTTTGTATTCACGACTCATCCATTCTCCATCTAGGATAAAATATGTTGCCCTTGTGGTTTCAAGAACACAACTGTCTTTAATGTCATTTCTTATACTTACACACGCATTACCAACACTCCCAACATTTATTAATGTTTTGTTATAAAGACTGTCAAAGTAAGGATAATGGATATGTCCATACAATACAACGTCTGCTATTTTATCAGATATAGTATTCTTACTTGGAAGAAACATTCTATACTTTGTTTGAAAATCATCTTGATTTATAACAGTTTCATCGTCTTTCTCTGGAGTTGCATGAAAGAGTCTCACTAAGCTACCACTCATATAAAACTCATAAGAAAACGGTAGAGAGGATAAATATTTCATATCTTCTTTCGATAGCATTGATTGAACCCAACGAATTCTTTTTTCTTCAATTTCAGAAGAAAAACCATCAAAAGTGTTAGAAAAAAATCTATCACAGTTTCCTCTAAGAACAACATCACATTCCGCTCTTACAATATTTATGCATTGCTGCGGATGATGCCCGCGCGCAATAATGTCGCCAAGACATATAACCTTATCTACATTTCTTTTCTTTATATCATTTAAGGTTGTCTTCAATGCTTCAAGGTTTCCATGAATATCCGAAATGACTGCAACTTTCATTTATATACCTCCCTTCCAAATTATTGGTCGGTCGTAATTATGTAATTTGATTCTTTTTCTTGATTTTATCATAAAAATGTTATTATGCAATAAAAAACTGAACATTTGTCAAAAAAATTTACATAACTTGCGGTCGTAATTTCTTAAATAAAGTCGTATAATGTGCGAAATTCAAAGCCTTCATCAATTAAAAACTTTATTGAATCTTCTAAAACGTCATATGTTTTATTAACATCACCAGAGTCATGCATCAATACTATAACAATTTTCTTGCCTTTTACCGTATCTTTTAAATTCTTTAATAGTTGTTCATTGGTATATTTTCGAATAGAATCATTATTTAACGCATTCCAATCCACATATTTATAGCCTATCTCGTCTAAATACCCGAAACAAAGCTTTTTTTCATATGCATATGCTTTAGATACAGATCCATTAGGAAATCTAAAAATTTTACATCTAAAATTTTCTATTCCTAGTATTTCTTCTATTGTTTTATCAGTTTCTTCTAGTTCTTCCAAAAATGCTTCCTTTGACCTATATATTTTTCTATTATTATGTGTATATGTGTGATTTCCTATAAAATGTCCTTCTTCGTACTCTCTTTTTAGAATTTCTGGATTTTCTTTTGCTTTAATTCCAATAACAAAAAATGATGCTTTAATATTATAATCTTCAAGAATATCTAGTATTTCGGGCGTTACATTCTTTGAAGGGCCGTCATCAAATGTTAAATATGCTATTTTTTTATCTGCGTTATACGCGTTTATAGTTATGGCTGATACTGGCATAACATTACTATTTAAATTGCTACTTTTAGCAATAAAAAAACATAAAATTATTAACATTAAAACTAAAAATATTCTAATTTTTTTCATAATACATTTTATGAGTATTAATTAAGTTTAAGAACAAAACTTTTCCTCTTTAAACCATAAAATTTTCTTCATCATAGTAAGCAATTTCGCACACTACGCTTGCATTTCTTCTCGTTTAGAATAATTTTTAATGATTGCTTGATTTCTTTCTACATCACTTGCATTCACGCCAAGAAACCTGCCACTATCATAATTTATCTTCCTTTACTTTTTAAACTATTTACAATAAAATCAACAACCTCATCTATCTTATCTTTCTTTTTGTATTCAGCTTTGTCTTCCACTGTTAGTTCTGCCAGATATTTATTAAAAGCTGGAACAATTGCTATCGAATCTAATGGATAGCCAACATTTCTACTTTTACAAGGTGTGTCTACAAAATAAAAATGATCTTTGCTCCATGTATACTCTTTGGTGCCATCATCAGTATAAACAACCATACCATATACCCATTTTGCTGTAAATTTGCCACCATTTTCTTTTACTAAATTAGTATAATAAATAATACTTTCATCTTTTTCAACCTTCTTTCACATTTTTTCAAACATGTTATACCACATTGTTTTATGCTTGTACAATACTAGCAACAAATGATACAATGTTTTTGATATTATTAAAAATAAAATATTGAAGGGGTAGATTTATGAAAAGATTAAAAATAGGATTATTTATAGATACATTTTTTCCAATGATTGATGGGGTAGTAATGGTGGTAGATAACTATGCACGCAGACTTGCTAAATTTAATGATGTAACAGTTTTTGCACCAGCCATACCAAAAAAAGATTTTGACGATACAACTCTTCCATATAAGGTGGTTCGTGCAAAATCAATACCTTTATTTTTTATTGATTACTCACTTCCAGCCCCTGCTATAGATAAAAAATTCAAGCAAGAATTAGAAAAAAGCGATTTAGATATTGTCCATATTCACTCACCTTTTTCAATAGGAAAAATCGGCATAAACTATGCTAAAAAGCATAATATTCCAGTTATTGCAACTATGCACAGTCAATTTAAACAAGATTTTATGCGAGCAACAAAAATAAATTTCATAGCTAACATATTAACAAATAAAATTGTAAAGGTGTTTGACAAATGCGATAATTGCTATGCCGTAAATTCTGAAATTGCAAGGATTTTCCATGAAGAATATGGTGTAAAAAAATTACCAGATGTGCTTAATAACGCAACAGACATGCTACCTGTTGAAGACATCGTTGCTGCAAAGGAAGAAATTAATAAAAAATATAATATTTCAAATGATGAAAAAGTATTTTTATTCGTTGGAAGAATAAATATATTAAAAAATGTATTATTTATTGTTGAGTCACTAAAAATGCTAAAAGACAAGGGTTTCAAATTTAAAATGCTATATGTTGGCAGTGGACAAGATGAGGAAAAATTAAAGGAAAAAATAAAAGAACTACAATTAGGTAACGAAGTATTGCTATGTGGCAGAATTACCGATAGAGAGCTAATGAAAAAAATTTATGCAAGAGCAGATCTTTTCTTATTTCCTTCACTTTATGACGCAAGCTCGCTCGTACAAGTAGAAGCAGCATCCCAACACACACCTACAATCTTTATAGAAGGTGCCGCAACAACTGCAACAGTTACTAATAACGTTAATGGAATAATTGCTAAGAACTCAACCCACGATTACGCTAATCAAATCGAAAAAATGATAACTGATGATGAACTTTATAAAAAAATTTCAGATGGTGCTTTTAGAGATTTATATAAGAATTGGGATGATACTGTAAAAGAAATGTATGAAATATACTTGAAGATGATTTAATACCAGAATTATGAAAATTTTTAATTTCAATTCTAAATATTCTTCAAATGAAGGAAAAATTTTGTTACATGAATTAATTTTTTGTATACACGCACAATTTTTTGAATAAATATTAAACGAAAAATTACAAAGCTGTTTGATTGCTTTTTTGAAAAAAAAATAGTATCATATATATGCATTCAAATTTTGTCATAACAAATCGAAATATAGAAAGGATGATTTTCATTGGGATTAATTAAAGCTGCAACAAGCGCCATAGGTAGTACCTTTGGTGATCAATTTTTAAGAGTAATTAAATGTGAAGACATGGGAAATGATGTTCTTATGAAAAGAGTATCAACAGATGATGGCATAATATCAAAAGGAAGTGCCATCATGGTTGCACCTGGTCAAGTTGCTGTTATTTATGATAATGGTAAAATCTTAGATGCAACAGCAGAATCTGGTTATTATACTTTTGATTCAAGCTCATCACCTTCATTCTTCGGTGGCGACTTTGGAGCCGTATTTAAAGAAATGTGGACTAGATTCAAATTTGGTGGAGGGGTTGCAAAAGAACAAGCTGTTTATTTCTTTAATGTAAAAGAAATAATCGGAAATAAATTTGGCACTCCAAATCCAGTACCATATAAAGACTGGGGTCATCCACTTTTAAACGCAAGAATGGGCGGATATACACCAATGAGACTTGATATTAAGTGTTTTGGTACATACACGTTCAAAATTAGTAATCCTGCTATCTTTATGGAAAAGATTGGTGGTACAGCAACAGTATACAGAAAAGACGAATTAGTTGAACAAATGCGTTCTGAAGTTGTTGGTGCATTTAGCAACATTTTAAATAGCTTGTCTGAAGATGAATATAAAATAGAAGCACTTTCTTTACCAAATAAAACTGATGAAATTAGAGCAATCATGGCTAAAGAAGAAGTTGATGCAACTATAACTGACAGAGGCATTCAATTACTTGCTTTCGTTGTTGAAAGCGTTACATTAACAGACGAATCTAAGAAAAAAATTGATGAGTACGAACTTGCTGGAGATCAATATCAACAACAAGGTAGACTTACAAGTGCTTACGCAAATGCAGTTGAAGCTGCTGCTTCTAACTCAAATGGTGCTGCAAATGGATTCATGGGAATTGGAATGATGAACATGGCCTCAGGAAATACTTTCGGAGGAGTTACATCTAATGTAGCAAACAATGTAAGCTATACAAACCCAACTCCAAATCAAGCAAATGTTAATACTCCTGCTCCAACCACAAAAGTTGATGAAACTGCCGAAAGCACACCAGTTGTTACTTCAAATGATGAAGAATGGGAATGTTCTTGTGGTGCAAAATGCACAGGAAAGTTCTGTAGCAATTGTGGAAACCCAAAGCCTCAACAAATAACAGAATGTCCAAATTGCAAAAATGCTGTAAAACCAGATAGCAAATTCTGCAATAATTGTGGTCAAAAATTGCAATAATTAAAAGGAGGAATATAAGTGAAAAAATATTTTAAGATATTGGCTCTTATCCTCACTTTTATACTTGCTCTTTCATTCACAACACTAACACTTGCAGATGTTGGAAACTTTGAATCTTATGATTCTGATTGGGGTGGGTCTGACTGGAGCAGTTCTGATTGGAGTAGTTCTAGTTGGGACTCTGATTGGAGCAGTTCGGATTACGGTTCATCAAGCTCTGGAGAAGATAATGGATTTCTTGTACTTGCAGTGATTGTTATTATAATAATTGTCGCTTTGACCAAAAATAAGAATAAACCTTCTGGACCATCTAACTATAATACACATACAAATAATAACAACAGCAATTATAACAATAATACTACTTCAAGATACTCTTCTCAAAAAGTTTTAGAGGATATTAAAGCTGTCGACGAATTCTTTAACGAAGATAAATTCTTATCATCTGCAAAGAATACATTTGTAAAATTGCAAGAATGTTGGACTAAGAGAAATTGGGAAGAAATCAGAACATTTGAAACAGAAGAACTTTTCGAGCAACATTCAACTCAATTAAAACAATACATTGAAAAGAAACAAATAAATGTAATGGACAGAATTGCTGTAAATTACGCAAATCTTTACTCATTTAGCCAAGACAATGACAAAGACACATTAAAAATTCTTCTTAACTCTTCTATGATAGACTACATCAAAGACGAAGAAACAGGTAAAATATTAAAGGGTGATGCTACAACAAGAAGAACAACAACATACTTAATGACATTCATAAGAAAGAAGGGCTTAAAAACTCAAGAAAGTAACGGAGAAATGAAGACATCTAACTGCCCTAACTGTGGTGCTCCAACAAACGTAACATCATCAGGAAAATGTGAATATTGTGGTGCGATAATAACTAAAGGTGATCATGACTGGGTATTAAGCAATTTAGAGCCATTTAGAGGTTAATGTAAATCAATAAAACGTGAGTTTTCAATTATATGAAAAGCTCACGTTTTTTTATACAATAGGAACGTAGCAGATTTATAACTTTTTATGTATTAAATTTTTCCTATTGTATAAAAACTTTATTCTATTGCGAGAGATTTTCTTCCTTTCAGTCGAAAACTCTCGAGAGTCGAAAGAATGAAAATCAAAGATTTTCATCTTTCTTGCACAATAGAAAATCTTGTAAAAAAAGCTTGCAATTTTGCGAAAAATATTGTAGTCTCGTTATCAAGTAAACCCTTTAGTATTTCTGCTCGAACAATTTTGAACAGGAGGGATTTTTGTGAAAAAGGTTCTTGTTTCTGGCTTAGCAAACGTGGAGACGAATGTCAAAGTTGGAAATTTTCCGATTAATTACTTTCCAGTCTGCTACCCATCTTTCGGAGTAAATTCGAATGTTGGTGGCGTTGGATATAATCTTGCTAAGTCCTTTTCTACGCTTTCCGACGATGTTTCGCTGATTTCACTGTTAGGAAACGACTTAACAGCCAGAATAATCCTCGATACGTTGCAACAGGACTCTATCAAAACGGAAAATATTCGCCAAGTTCTCAAAGGTACTCCATCTTCAGTAGTGCTACACTCTGATGATGGAAAACGCCAAATCTACTCCGATTTGAAAGATATTCAAGCTACTCAATTTCCGTTCCACACGGTTGATATCAGTAAATATGATTTGATTGTGGCATGCAACGTTAATTTCAACAGACCTTTGCTAAGATTAGCAAGAGAAGCGAATAAGTTAATTGCGACGGACGTGCATGTTCTAAGAAGTGTACATGATGATTACAATAAGGAATTCATGTCTAACGCAACGATTTTGTTCCTCAGTGACGAAGGAATTCAAGGTCAACAAATTGGCTTTGTTTTACAACTTAAGGATCTATACCCCAATCTCTCAATCATTGTTGTCGGATTGGGTAAAAACGGTGCACTTTTGTACGAAAGAGAACATGACAAACTGTATTCACTCTCAGCAGTATATAACGAAAATGTTGTTAATACCATTGGTGCTGGTGATGCACTCTTTAGTAGTTTCTTACATTTCTATCTTAAGAATAATGATGCACTCTATTCTCTTAAGTTAGCAGAAGTATTTGCTTCCAGGAAAATCAGTTACAATGGTGCTAGCAATGGCTTTTCTTCTGAATCCGAAACCCTCGAAGCATCAAGTAGCATTTCAATTAATGTTCAGGAATTAATCCATTAAACCTAATCTGTGCATTTTTAACTAATAAATGTTTTGACTAATGTTGCTGTCGATGGACTCTATACCAAAATTAATATTTTGAATGTGCCCAAACTAAATACAAGTTAAACTGACCAACATGAAAATGGCCTGTCTTTTAAATGAAAAACATTTAAAGGCAGGCTATTTTCTTATCTTTCTTGTTTTTTCAGCCACAAAAGGCTATTAACTAATCCTTTACCACTGGAAAGTCACTTATTGAATATCCAAAATTTCTAATTTCTTCGTATATCCTACTTATTGGCAAGCCAACTATATTAGTATAATTACCCACAACTTTTGAAATAAATAACGAACCAGCTGTTTCTATTGAGTAACAAGCACAATCATATACTGATTTTTCGTTATCTATATACCAATTTATTTCTTCATCCGACATCTCTTTAAAATAAACTTCCGTTTTTTCTGCAAATGTAGTTTTCTTATTTTTTTCAATATCTATAATTGTAACACCAGTAACAGCATAATTAACTCTGCCTGAAAGCTTCTTTATGTTTCTAAAAGCTTCTTCCCTGCTTTTTGGTTTCTCAAATTTTTCATTATCCATATATCCAATCGTATCAGCTGAAATTACAATCCCCTCTGTTAACTTACCAGCCACTTCTGTTGCCTTTCTTCTTGAAAGTTCCATAACATATTCGTCTGGCGAATTGAACTCTATATTTTCCGAAACATTGCTTGGAATTACCTCACAATCAAAGCCTGCCATATTAATTAATTTCTTTCTCCATTTCGAATTTGATGCAAGTATAAGTTTCAATCTATCCATCTCCTAAAATAATAATCTTTATAATACACATCTATCTTAATATATTAACACTATATTTTCAATACTAGTAATAGACAAGAAAGATGAAAATCTTCGATTTTCATTCTTTCGACCCTCGAGAGTTTTCGACTGAAAGAAAGAAAATCTCTCGCATAAATTAAAGTTTTTTATGCAATAGGAAAGAAAATTAATACATAAAAAGTTGCAAATTTGTTACTTTCCTATTACATAAAAAATAGCTCTGGCAACTAAAAGTCACCAAAGCTGTTTTTTAATCAAGCAACTACCTGTACGATGTACAGATTGCCACTATAGGTGAAAACACTCCAAATGTTTCCACCTATGTAGTTCATCGCCATAACAGGAGAGGTCGTGATGGTTTCAAGAATCCTTACTTCTCCGGTTTCACGGCACCCATCAATTTTTTTGCAACTGAGGGGGTACCCAACAATGGGAAACTCGTAGGCAATAGCCAGGTAAACTTCAGGCTGTTGCGATTCAATCACAAAATTGCCCGTCTCCCAAATTCCTGGCACACCCTTCAGCACAACGAGATTTCCGTCTGCCTGCTGCACGTCATAGAGCTGACCAGCTCTCAGAGGTCCACAACTAATCATACTACGAATCTTCACTTTTTATTGCCCTTTCTCCTATTCTATCCTTTTTGGGGTAATTGCTTGCTTTTGCCTGATTATCAAAATGTAATCAAACTTTTCCAACGTAGGTGTTAGTCTAACAACTGCATTGAATGGTCTAAATCTTTAAGACACAGCAATATTATAGCACATTTACATAAAATTGTAAATGTGCTGTTGCATAGCACTTAGTACACACTTGTAGTATTACAATTAATTTTTGAAATTTTGTTTCACATTCTTGACAAGTATACAAAATTTCATCTACCTTCCGCAAACGAGGTTCAAAATAATTTATCAATTTTTAATTAAAAATAAGTATTTTTATCTACATACCAATTCTATAAACGCCTTGATATAACTAGCTTCTACGACATAGCAACACAACACATTCAACATGTCCGCGTTTGTGGAAACATATCAACTGGTTGTACTTTTTCTATTTCATACTCATTGTCAGTTAAATATCTCAAATCTCTTGCTAATGTTGCTGGATTACAGCTTATATATACTACTTTTTCAGCTTTCATCTCTTTTATTGTTTTTAGTAATCTTTCATCACAGCCTTTTCTTGGTGGATCTACAAACACTACATCTGCTTTTTTTCCTTCCTTATACATTTGGGGAACTATCACTTCGGCTTCTCCTTGTATGAATTCTACATTTCTTATCTCGTTTATTTCGGCATTTTCTTTTGCATCAATAACCGCAGGTCCAACTATTTCCACCCCATATACTTTTTTGGCACTATCTGCTATAAAAATCGATATTGTTCCAATTCCTGAGTACAAATCAAATACTGTTTCTGTTCCTTGCAAATTTGCATATTCTTTTGCTATGTTGTACAACACTTCTGTTTGTACTGGATTTACTTGGTAGAATGACAGCGGTGATATTTTAAATTTGTATTCGCCTAGTATGTCTGTTATATATCCTTCTCCATACAAAGTAATACATTCATTTCCAAGTATCACATTAGTATTCTTTGAATTTATATTTTGAATTATTGATTTTAACATTGGATATTTCTTAATTAGTTCACTAACTATTTCTTCTTTATGTTTTATATTTTTTTCGTTTATTACTAGTATAAGCATTAGCTCGCCTGTATTTATGCCAATTCTGGTTATTATATGCCTTAAACAACCTTTTCCATTTTTCTCATTATATGAAGTAATATTATGCTTTTTTAATATTTTAAAAGCGTCTTTTGCAAGCTTATCTGATATTTCATTTTGTATGTAACATTTTTCATTTTCAATTAAAGCATGTGTTCTACCCGCAAAGAAACCTATTTTATCATCTACCACAGGATATTGTGCTTTATTTCTGTAATTGTATGGTATTCCCATTCCAATCGTTTGTTCAACATAAACATCATATCCTAGGGCCTTTTTTAATGTGTTTTTTACCATGCTTGTCTTATAATCTAATTGTGCTTCATAGTTAATATGTTGTAAATTGCATCCACCACATTTTCCAAAAACATCACAAACTGGCTCTTCTCTCTCATCACTTCTTTCTAATACTTCAAGTAGTTTTGCAAAGCCAAAATTTTTATTCACTTTTAGCATTTTTATTTTTACTTTTTCGCCTTTTAGTCCACCTTTTATAAAAGTTGTGTATCCATCTATTTTGGCTATTCCTTCACCTTCATAGCCTATATCAGAAATGTTCACTTCCAAATCGTCATTTTTCTTTATCATATAAATTCTCCTTAAATTATTTTTTCTAGCAATACTTCCCCTTACTTAAGTACATTTATATTTTTACATATTTAAGGTATTCTCGCAAATTTTTTCATTTTCCATTTTCTACAAAATTATTTCTCTTTTTAAATAATTCTTCTCTATTTTTCCTATACCTATAAATTTGTCGGCGTATAATTTGTATAGTCCATCTGGTCTTATACACTGAATTTTCATACCGTTTAGTAGTTCTTTTAAATTGTTTTTTACATCAATTTCTTTGTCGAAAAGTTTTTCTATTGATATTATTTTTTCTTCTGATATATCTTCTATTTTTATTGCATCTTTTATTTGAAATTTACCTAATTGAATCCTTCTTAAGTTAGTCATTGTTCCTATAGTTCCAAGCTCTCTTGCAATATCTTCGCACAAACTTCTTATGTACGTTCCTTTTGAACAATGCACTGTATATTTCAATATTTCGTCTTTCCATTCTATATTTTTTATTTCAAATATCTCAATTTTTCTTGCTTCTCGTTCTATTTCAATTCCTTCACGAGCTAATTCATATAACTTTTTTCCATTTACTTTTATTGCAGAATACATAGGTGGTATCTGTTCTTGCTTTCCAATAAATTTACTTATTGTTCTTTGAATTTTACTCATATCTATCTCATAGTTAGTGTCCTCATCAATTATTTTTCCTGTTATATCACCTGTATCAGTTTTTATTCCGAATTTCATTTCAACTTCATAAACTTTCTCATCACATGTCAAATAATTTACAAGTTTCGTAGCTTTTTCAACACACACAACTAATACACCTGTTGCAAGTGGATCCAGAGTGCCTGTATGTCCTACTTTTTTAGTTTTTAATGCTTTTCTTACCTTTGCAACCACATCATGTGATGTTATTCCGGCTGGTTTATCTATGATTAAAATTCCGTCTAACATTTGATATTTTCTCTCCTCTTTTATAGTATCCATGCAATTTTTTATTTATATCGTTTTAATAATCCCTTAGTTTTTAACTAAGGGATTATTTCTTATCTAAGTTGACTAGCTATTTCTTTTACAACTGTTTCTTTAGCTTGTTCAAAAGGCATTGCAAGTTCAAATCCTGCTGCTTTAATATGTCCGCCACCAGCATACTTTGCAGCAATTCTTGATACATCAACATATTCATTTGATCTCAAACTAATTTTATAGTTTCCATCTTTTTCTCTTATGAATATCGATACTTCCACACCTTCAATATTTCTTCCATAATTCACAATATTTTCTTGATCTCCATCTTCGTTATGCAGTTCATCAAAATCTTGTTGTGTTATGTAGGTAAATGCAATCTTGCCATTTTCTAGAATTTCTAATCTATTAAGTGACCTTGCTAATAGTCTTGTTCTTGCTTCAGTCGTTTCATCAAACAATCTTCTATATATTTTAGCTATATCTACTCCTGTTTCCAAAAGCATTCCAGCAAACTCAAATGTTTCTGATTGAACGTTATATCTGAATCCGCCTGTATCTGTAAGCATTCCAGAATATATACATGTTGCCATGTCTTTATTTATTGCTACTTCAAGTGATGCTAAAATAACAATGATATTTTGACAAGTTGATGAAGCAACTGCATTAACGTAGTTCGCATCCCCAAAGTTTTGGTTTGTTATGTGGTGGTCTATTACAATAGTGTTTCCTATTTTCTTAAACCAATCTTTTCCAAATCCAAGTCTTTCAACGTCGCTGCTGTCTAGAGCTATACACAAATCGTATTCCTCATCTCCTGTAAGCTTTGTTTTTACTTCTTCATAACCAGGCAAAAAATCATACACTTTGCTTAGTTCAGGTATATATACATCTACATTTTTCTCTAATTTTTTTAATCCATGCATAAAGCCTATAGAGCTACCCACTGCGTCTCCATCGGGATTTTCATGTGTTAATATTAAAATTGAATTTGCATTTTCAATTTTTTCTTTTATACTATCTAAAACTGACATAACTTAGTCCCCTTCTTCACTATCGTTTTCGATAGGTTTAATATCTAAATCATTTATCATCTTTTGAATCTTATTTCCATATTCAATTGAATCATCAAATTCAAATTTAACTTCTGGCGTTGAATGCATTCTTATATTGGCACCAATTTCTCTTCTTACAAAACCTGCTGAAGATTTTAACGCATCCATTGCCTCTTTTTGATCTGCAACACCTAACATACTTACATAAACTTTGCAATATTTCAAATCTCTCGAAACATCCACTTTTGTAACACTTATAAGTCCTGTAAGTCTTGGATCTTTTAAATCTCTATCTATAGCCTTACTAACTATTTTCTTTACTTCCTCTTCAATTCTTTCTACTCTTTCCATTTTACGTTCCTTTCTGGTATATTATGCAAAATAATTTTTTGAATTTATAATACCTCATTAGTCAACGTTGTCTTCAGCTACTTTTTAGTGGCAGCTGAAGACTTGCTAATTTTATTACTTTAAAGTCAATAGAATTTACTGCTTAATTTCTTCTAGTATGAATGATTCAATCTTGTCACCAACTTTAATGTCCTCGTAGTTCTCAATTTGAACACCACATTCATAACCAGCAGCAACTTCTTTTGCATCATCTTTCATTCTCTTTAATGAACAAAGCTTTCCTGTATGAATTACAACATTATCTCTAATTACACGAAGTCCAGAATTTCTTACTATCTTTCCATCTAATACATAGCATCCTGCAATCATACCAACATTAGTAATTTTAAATGTTTGTCTTACTTCTGCTGTACCTTGAATTACTTCTTTGTATTTTGGTTTTAGCATTCCTTTTAGTGCTGCGGTGACATCATCAATAGCATTATAAATTACTGAATATAAGTTTATTTGTACTCCTTCTTTTTCTGCCATCGATTTTGCTGTTGAATCAGCTCTAACATTAAATCCTATTATTATTGAATTTGTTACTTTTGCAAGTGTAATATCTGATTCTGTAATTCCACCAACATTACTATGAATAATTCTAACTCTTGCTTCTTCATTTCTTATCTTTTCAAGTGAAGCTTTTAAAGCTTGAACAGAACCTGCTAAGTCTGCTTTTATTATTATGTTCAAATCTTTCAATTTACCTTCTTCAATTTGATTGAATAGATTATCCAATGTAACCGGTGCAGCCATTCTTAACATTTCTTCTCTTTGTTTACGTTTTCTCTTGTCTATTAAGTGTTTTGCAACTTTTTCATTTTCAACTTCGTAGAATACTTCACCAGCTTCTGGCACTTCAGAAAGACCGATAACTTCAACTGGTGTTGATGGACCAGCAGCTTTAACTTTTTGTCCTTTGTCATCTATCATTCCTCTGATTTTTCCTATTACACTTCCTACAACAATTGTATCACCTATATTTAATGTTCCTCTTTGTACAAGAAGTGATGCTGTAATACCAGTATTCTTATCAAGTCTTGCTTCCAATACTGTTCCTTTTGCTTGTTTATTTGGATTTGCTTTCAATTCTTTCATGTCAGCAACAAGTAAAACCATTTCTAATAATGAGTCAATGTTCTTGTTTTGTTTTGCTGATATTGGAACACAAATTGTGTCGCCACCCCATTCTTCAGGTACCAAACCATATTCCATTATCTCTTGTTTTACTCTATCTATATTTGCACCCTCTTTATCAATCTTGTTTATAGCAACAATTATTGATACTCCAGCTGCTTTAGCATGATTTATTGCTTCAATTGTTTGTGGCATTATACCATCATCAGCTGCTACAACTATAATTGCAACATCTGTAACTTGTGCTCCTCTTGCACGCATAGCTGTAAAAGCTTCGTGTCCAGGAGTATCTATAAATGTAATCTCTCTTCCATTTATTTCAACTTTATAAGCACCTATATGTTGTGTAATACCACCAGCTTCTTTTTCTATTACATTTGTTGATCTGATTGCATCAAGAAGTGAAGTCTTACCATGGTCTACATGTCCCATGACAACTACTATTGGAGGTCTTGGAACTAATTCATCTTCATTATCATCTGTATCATCAAATAGAATATCTTCATCAGATAAAGTTTCTTTCTTATGAGCAGTTACTCCAAATTCACTAGCTACTAAATATGCTGTATCAAAATCTAATTCGTTGTTAAGTGTTGCTAAAACACCATAGCCCATTAATTTCTTTATAATTTCAGATGCTTGTTTTTTCAATTTTTCAGCAAGCTCTTTAACTGTAACAGTTTCTGGCAAATCAATATCTGTAAGTTCAAATATTTTTTGATCAATATGTTCTTTACTTTCAGTTGGCTTTTTCTTATTTTTCTTTTTGCCTTTGCCTCTAGATAAATCATAGTAATCAAACATTTTACTGTCTGTATCATTAAACATATTTGAGAAATTGCTTTCAGATTGTAAATCTTTTAATTTATCATAGTTGATGTCGTCCCTTTCTGCTCTAGAGCTTCTAGATTTACTTACCTTTTTGGTTGACTCCTCAAATTTTCTGTTGTCTTTTTCTTTATCTTTATAACCAGTTCTAACGGCTTCTCTTCCTGCTTCTTTAGTAGATACTTCTGTATTAGCAGCAATAATCCCCTTTATATCTTTCTCTACCTTATTTTCTCTAGTTTGAGCAGGTCTGTTGTTATTATTGAATTTACGTTGGTCTTTATTATAGCCGCCTTGCCTGTTGCCATCATTATTATTTCTCTGATCTTTATTATTTTGAAATTTATTATCTTTTTGGAATCTATTATCATTTCTCTTATTATCAAATCTATTATCCCTGTTGCCATCTTTGTTTCCATCAAATTTTTGATATCTATTTTGATTATTATTTTGAAATCTTTCTTGATTATTTCTATTATTATCTTGTCTTTGCTTTTGATATTGATTATCCACATTTCTGTTTTCAAATCTTGGCTTATTATTTTGCTTTTCATTAGATTCCATTTTTGGTCGCTCTTTTTTCACTTCAACTTCATCCTTTAATACTGGTATTTCTTTAGGCTTGTTTTCGCCTTTTGCTTCTTCTTTCACAATCGGCTTTGTTTCTTCCTTTTTAACTTCTTCTTTAACTACTATATTCTTTTTATCTACATTTTCGATAACTTTTTCTTTTGATATTATTTCCTCTTTATTTTCTTCTTTTTTAGATTCAACTTTTAGAGACTCAACTTTCTTTACTTCATTTTTTACAGGCTCTGCTTTTGATGTTTCTGCTTTAGGGGTTATACTTCCTATTTGTCTTGGAGGGGTTCTATATTTAATATTCATAGATGTATCCGTTCTTCTTTGAACAACACCTAGTTCGTCTCTAGGTGATTCTTTACTATCCATTCTCTTAATTTGTGGATTACTACTTTCTATTCTAGTAACCTCTCTTCTTATGATAACAGGAGCTATTGGCTTCTTTTCCTTTTTAGGAACATCTTTTTCATTTTTACCATTTGAAGTCGAATTAGAATTACTTTCTCTCAGTTGTTTTTTTATTTTTTCAACCTCATCTTCTTCAAGCGTAGACAAATGGCTCTTTACGTTATAATTTAACTTAATTAATTTATCCATTAGTTCCTTGCTTGTCATATTCAATTCTTTAGCTAATTCATGTACTTTCATTCTTCCCATATTAATTTGTAGCCCCCTTTTGATTCTCTTTTTCAATTTGCAATATTTTTTCACTAAACCCTTTATCTAAAACAGCATATACAGCCTTATCAACTTTGCCGACCGCTCTACTTAAAGAAAATTTATCTCCAAAATATATAAGATTTACTTTATATTGTTTGCACAATCTTTCAAATTTTTCTTTTGTATTTTCTGATGCGTCATCTGCAATTACTATTAAAAATGCTTTGTTATTTTTAATATTCTCAATACACACATCAGTTCCACACACAAGCTTTCCAGCTTTCATAGAAAGACCTAGCATAGAAAAAACTTTATTTATCACTTAATATATCTCTCCTTAAATTCGAATATATCTCATCTGAAATATTTGTTTCAAATTCTTTCTCAAGTCTTTTTGCTTTTATTGCCTTCTCTAAACACTCAACATTATAACAAATATATGCACCTCTGCCATTAATCTTTCCTGTTTTATCTATACAAATCTCACCATTTGTAGTTTTAACAACTCTGCATAATTCTTTCTTAGGTTTAGATTCATAGCACCCCAAGCAACGTCTTAATGGAATTTTTTTCATATATTCACCTTCTTAAAAACTAATTATTTGTACCCATTTCTTCTTTTATCTGACTTTCACTCTTTATATCAATTTTCCATCCAGTAAGTTTTGCAGATAATCTTGCATTTTGTCCATCTTTACCAATTGCAAGAGACAATTGATTATCTGGTACTACAACTTTTGATGACATATCATCTTGATTGATGTCAACAGCTAAAACCGTAGCTGGGCTTAATGCAGAAGCTATATATTGAACTGGATCTTCACTCCATTCAACAACATCTATTTTTTCATTTCTTAATTCATTTAATATATTTTGAATTCTTATTCCTCTTGGGCCAACGCAAGAACCAACAGGATCAATATTCATATCTTTTGAATATACTGCAATCTTAGTTCTTGAACCAGCTTCTCTAACGATATTTTTTATTTCAATTAGCCCTTCATAAATTTCAGGAATCTCAAGTTCAAAAAGTCTCTTTACAAATCCAGGATGAGTTCTTGAAATCAACATTTGAGGAACACCCTTGCTATTTTTTTGTACTTCTAAAACATAAGCTTTTATTTTGTCATTAACATGATATTCTTCACTCTCAATTTGCTCATTGGCTGTCATAATTCCTTCGATTTTTCCAAGATCAACAATCATAACATTTTTATCAACCTTTTGAACCAACCCACTAACAATTTCGCCTTGTCTATCAGAATACTCACTGAAAACAATTTCTCTTTCAGCTTCTCTTATTTTTTGAATAATAACTTGCTTAGCAGTTTGTGCAGAGATTCTTCCAAAATCTTTTGGTGTAATTTCAACCTCAACTATATCACCAATTTCAGCTCTCTTTTTGTACTTCTGTGCTGATTCAACAGATATTTCTATTGCTGGATCAAAAACCTCTTCAACAACTTCTTTTAATGAATATACTTTTATTGAAGCTTTTTCTTCATCTATAACAATTTTCACATTTTCTTGTGAGTTGAAATTCTTTTTATAAGCTGTAACCAAAGCTGACTCAATTGCATCAAGTAAATACTCCTTATTTATTCCTTTCTCTACACTTAATTCTTCCAATGCTTCAAAAAATTCCTTATTCATTTTTCTTATTCCTCCCAATTAAATAATATTTTTGCATTTGATATATTATCAAAATTTATTTCTATTTTATTTTTGTTTTCATCAGAAACAACTATTTTTTCATCATCAACTTCTTCTAGTTTTCCTATAATCTTCTTAGATTTTTCAATAGCTCTAAAAAGCCCGATTTCAACTTCTTTTTGTAGTGCCGCTTCATAATGTTTTTTTTCTCTTAATCTTCTTTCTAATCCACAAGAAGAAACTTCTAATGAATATGCAGATTCGATAGGATCAACTTTGTCAAGCTCATCACTAACTGCATTACTCACTTTTTCACAGTCATCTAAATCTATGCCTTTCTCATTATCAATATATAGTCTTAAAAACCATTCCTTGCCTTCTTTTACATACTCAATATCATATAAAGAATAGCCTAAGCCATTAACAATAGGCTCTATAATCTTTTCAAGTTCTTTTTCCAATTTAGTCATATATTCCTCCTTCAAGAAAGTTGAAAATCTCTGATTCTCTGCTCTAAGAAAATCTTATGTTTAAATTAAATGTTTCTATGTAGAAGAAAAATTTAACTTTCCCTTTGCATAAGTAAAGAGTGAGGCGTGCCTCACTCTTCATGTATCTTCTTTATTATGCTATGCAAATTTTACCATATTATTCTACGGAAATCAAGCTTTTTGCAAAATTTTAAGCACATTTCTGATATTATTTTGACTTAAATCTTTTTAAATAATATATTAATCTTTATCTTTTATTTTTCTGTACACCAACTAAGCACTTCCGTAAGTCTTTCTGTTTGCTCAGTCAAATATAAATATCCAATTAATGCTTCAAATCCTGTCGCGTGTTTATACTCAACTATATCTGCATTTTTAGCACTAGAATGTGGATTTGAATTTCTTCCTCTTCTAACAATATCCTTCTCTTCCTCTGTTAATTTCTCTTCTATTCTTTTTAATATTTCGCATTGACCTTTAGCACTAACATATTTTATGCTTTTTTTATGCAATAAGCCATTATTACAATTTCCTTCTTTAATAACATATTCTCGTATATATTTTTCATATACAGCATCCCCCATATACGCTAAAACAAGTGATGAATACTGCAATACATCTTCTTTTTTCATATTTTATCCCTCATATTATTTAGCACATTCTAGTGTTATATTTCCTATTTTTCCACATCTAAACTCGTCTAAAAGAATATTAGCCACTTTAGTATAATCAATTTCTCCACCTCTAACTAAACATCCTCTTTTTCTGCCAATCTCTTCCATTACTTCAACAGGCATTTCGTATTCAAAATCATTTGAAATTTTATATCTTTCAAATAATTTTTCTTTATCACAGACCAATAATTCTTCAATCAAGTGTAGTGCAAGTTCTTCGACATCCAATATAGTGTCCTTTATAGTACCAATGTATGCCAAATGCCTTGCTGTAATTTCATCTTCAAATTTAGGCCATAGCACACCAGGAGTATCTAATAATTGTATCTTATCATTTAATCTAACCCATTGATTTTTCTTAGTCACGCCAGGTTTATTTCCAGTTGCAGCTGTCGACTTACCGGCAATCTTATTTATAAAGGTCGATTTGCCAACATTAGGAATACCTACTATCATTGCCTTTACAGATGCTCCAACTTGTCCTTTTTCTTCTTTTTTCTTAAGCATTTCACTCATAAAATCATAAGTAGCATTAACAACATCTTTAACACCAATTCCTTGATTTGAATTTACTTCAATAGCCACCTGATTATATTTTTTAAAATACTC
Source organism: bacterium (assembly GCA_963637565.1). GTDB lineage: Bacteria > Bacillota > Clostridia > TANB77 > UBA1234 > UBA1234. Next base: position 8,953 of record CAVHNT010000044.1, on the reverse strand, counting down.
AATCCACTTTTTGGTTTCGTTTCTATTTGCTAAGTCGGTCTTATTTAAAACTATAACTCTTGGCTTGTCCGATATTATTTCATTTAACACAGGATTCCTGCTTGATTTAGGAATTCTTGCATCTACTATTTCTATAACAACATCAACCAATTTTATAGCTTCTTCAATTTCTCGCCTAGCCTTCGCCATGTGGCCTGGGTACCAGTTAATACTTGTTTTGCTATTTTCTTCTTTATTTCCACTACTATTCATTTCTTGTCTCATTTTTCTTTTTTGATACATGTCCATTTTTTCACTTCCTTATTTTATTAAATATTTCAGCTCTAAAGCAAATCCACTTTCACTCATATCATTTCTCATTACATCTTTATTTCATTTCATCTAGTTTCTTTTGCTCTTTGTTTTCCAATTGTTTCTTTTCTCTTTCTAGTTCTTTCAAACTCTTTTTAGGTGTTGGCATTTCTTCAGGCATCATTCCGCCGATATCTGCAATTGTTTTTCTAACTTTTTGTCCAACTTCATAATGTACATCTTTTGCTTCTTTTTCTCCTTGTACATTATCTTTTAAAAGTTTTTGCTTAGTTTGATTTATTCTAAATAAATTAGCTACTAATTCATCTTCATTCATATTATCTAAAATATCTTCTCTATAACGCAATTTTTTTCTTTTAAAAATATCATCAGCAGTTTCGCCATTATATAATCCTTCATATCCTGCATTATGAAATTCAGCCATATTTTTAACACCAGCAGCTGAAGCAACTTTTTGAAGTGTATAGTTACCTTGCTTTGTTAATTTTCTTTGATAAAATCTTTTCTCATCATCTGATAATGAGTCATATTCTTGTTCAGTTATTTCCTGCTTTCTCGTTTGAATAGCAAAATATGTTTGCCCTAAAGCAACAACTTCTTTATTTGGATCAGCATTTTGCACTATCAAATAACATATATATCTTGAAAGTTTATAATCTTTAATGATTTCTTCTTTTCCTTTACCAGTTTTTATTGGCTTGTTGATCTCAACAACCCAATTTTCTTCACTTGAGACACTGTTATTTGCTGATAAAACTGCTTTATCTATTACTTTTTGAAAGTTTCTCCAATCCTTGTATTCCAATACTTTTTGTAATTCACGGGCATATCAATATTCATTTCCATAATTATCAATATGTTTTATATTTTCAAAAGTATTGTCAGAATATTTATTTTCAATTATCTTCATTATTCCTCCTTTTCAATTTATATTTTTTTCAATACTGTTTTTACATTTTTTAATTTATCTCTAGTATAGATTTCTTTTTACAAAATCGTTATATAGCCATTCGGGTCCATAATCGAGCACTTGAATTAATTCGTTAATTAATTCTTGCTTTGTCATTTTGTTTAAATATTTAATTGCTTTATTATATTCCTCCTCTTGCTCTTTTTCATACTCTTGTTGTAATCTTTTCTGTTCTTCTTCAAATTCTTTTGCTTCTCTTGGCAAAGCTTCAAAATACGTTGCAACTATATGCTTACATATTATTCTTTTACCATTAGCTAAAGGACAATCACATGTAGATTTTCTAGGATGTTCAATATCTAAATGCACATTGTACTTATCAGTTCCTTCTACAACACTTTCATACACATTTTCATTTATTTTATTTAATTTAATAATCTTTTTATATTTATAATAATCCAAACCTCTCCAACATGAATTACCACTTGCTAATGATATTATTCCCATAATCTTACTCCTTTTTCAGTTAATACTTTTTACCGACTTCCATTCTCTATCATTCTTGCTTCATTTAAAAAATTATCAATGTGTTTTTTTCCGACAGTGTTATTTTCAGCTGTTAACACCTTTACTTCGTACAAGTTCATATCTATTTGATGATTTAAAGCAACCTTTGATATTTATTATTCGCCACTTTATTTGCACACAAAAATCTTATTTTTTATCTTTTATTTTCTCTAATAACATAATGTTATGCGTCAAAGGCAATTTGTTCACTACTGGTAGCAAAATTGTTTCATCTTTATTCAAGATAAAATCTTCTCATTCTCTATTACTATACTCTTTATCATCAATATCTTTATCTAGTAAGTCTTGCAATGATTTATACATGAATTGTATCATTAGTCTTGCATTTGTATTACTTACTCTAAATGGTCCATGTTTGTATTTAGGAAGAACTTCACATAATTCATTATTACTTTTCTTTAGTGGAATAAGCTCTAAATTAGCTTTCCCAGCCCATGTTAAGCCACGAAGTAAATCTCCTACAATGTCACAATACCTATCATTCATTCTGTATCCCTTTGTATTTAAATATTCAATATATTCCATTCCACTAGAGTTCAAAGCATTTACAGCATGTTCATACAATTTGTGTCCAGCATAATTAAGTGGCGTTAAAAAGTCATAATCATCTACTTCAAATCTTTCTATATCCGTTTTTTCTCCTATTGAAACTCTATAATAATTTCTCCAATTATATTGAACAGCGCCAGACATCACATTGTTTTTTCCTATTTTTTTCAGCTTTTGTTTAATATCAACCATTGTAGAACCAGTGCCGATATTATCATCTAATAACAAAATTCCAACATCAGAATGTAACATTTTATCATTAGATAGTAAATCTACTAAAGAATGAGATATCGTGCCATTTGTTTCATCAATATACTTGCTTTTCATCATGTTACTATAATTATAGCCACACATAATTTTAAGAAATGGACCTATGTACACACTTCCATAGCCTGGAGTTAAAACCTCGAAATTATTTCCAATATTTAGTTTTTGAATTTCCTTCGCAAAAAGGTACAATATAGCCTTATTGTCCATTTCAATAAATCTACGTTCACAATTTTCATTTCCCTCAGGCAATATATTTGTAATAAAGCTTTTGTCCACTTTTTTTCCTTCCAAAACTGATATCATACTCGTAGTATCTTCTATCAAACATTTTTCAGCCTGTTGTAATTCAGCTCTGTATTTGTCCTTTTTTCCATTCTTTATATATTCTTCAAATTTTTTAAAATACACTTTAGCAGAACAATTAAGCATATATTCTAATATTACAAAATTTTTTTAGATACCGATTCTGTTAATAATTCTTTTAATTTTTCTCTTGTTTGAGATAACTCCTTCATGTTTTTTACATTGTAATATTCTTTAGAACGTGATAGATATGATATTATCTTTCCATCAGACATAATAGGAGTAACCATAGATTCAATTCCATATACATCTTGTAAATCTATAATACCAAGCAAATCAAAATCCTTTAATTCTAATTTTTCCATATTATCACCTCTCCAATTTTAAAAATTCAACAAGACAATTAAGCATAAACTCAAATTCATATCTAGTAAAAACAGTTTTCTTTTTGTCCACTTCACCTATAGAATGGATAATAGGTTTATTAATATTTTTAAGTACATTTCTGTATAATGGATTTTGTATAGCTGATATATATAGTTCATCAACTAGATTATCGTACTCGTCACTATCCCTCTTTATTTCTTTGCCTTGCCAGTACACAATGCCAGACTCTTTCCAATTAAAATCACTTGCTGCCTTTATATTATTTGAATCCAATCCACTATATTTAAATACATATTCTTGGGTATTTTTATCTTTAATCTTTATTCCTTGGAAGAAAGTTTCAATACTATTTAAATGTTTACCTCGAAAAACAAATTCATAAGGAAAGAGATTTGACAACACCTTTGAGAAAGGACCTTTTAACTTATATCCAACATTTATCCATTTTTCAGTTTCGCCTATAGGCTTTTCTTCACTTCTTTGTAATAGTTCACCATCACAAAACAAATTTTCGCCTTCTTGTACTATTTCTTTTTGAATAAACTCGAAGTTTTTCTTAAAGTTCTTAAAATCTTTTAACTCTTTTTTTATTTTTCTGTCCACGTTTTCACCCTCTTATATTATTAAATTCTACCATGTTGAATTTTAACACAAATGGTGATAACTTTCAATAACGCCGTTTATTTGCATAAGAAAGCTTAAAATCTTCAAAATTTAAGTTTTCGGTTCTGGGTGTTTTTCAATTGAAATGAAAATAAATTTTTCGTTCGAATTAAAGTTTTTTCGACATATTTTTATCATTTTTTCATTATATCTCATATATATATTGAGAGGAAGGATTTTTTATGGCAAATGTAAAACTAAGCAATATTGCCAATGTTGTGGGAGATTATGAGGCTGTTCCAACTACACTTACTTCTGAAGCCGTCATTACTGAGTTAATAGCTGGTTTAACTATCGTTAAGAAAGCTGATAAGCAAAATTGGGCAAGTGGTAATTTGATGTATACCGTTACAATCACAAATAATGCTGATAGTCCTTATGAAAAGCCAGTATTTACAGATACTTTAGATCCAACATTGATTAAACTAGTTGATGATAGTGTAATGGTAAATGGCGTTGTTACAGAATACACCTATGATCCTACAACTGGTTTATTAACTGTTCAACTAGACACTATTGCTAATACTGAAGATGCAACAGTTACTTTTCAAGTGCAAAAAGTTTAGTGATAATTGGAAAAGGTTAGACAATATAGCTATAATTAAATGTAACAACAAAATATATAAAAGCAATTTGGTAACGGTTTATAACAAGCCTTGCTGTAAACGTTGCAAAGTTAAATTTATTTATAATTTTGAGGATTGCTATAATAAATACAGAATTAAATTTATTAAATATTGTACTAAAATACAAACCAAGTATAAGATTCGTATTTGCATTTATAATAAGAATTCAAAAAAGAAATTAAGGCTGAATTTTAACTTTTAATAATTTTACTATTATATAGAATTAAAAATAAAGAAAGGGATTATAAAAAGATTACTAATAGTAATCACTTATACATCCCTTTCTTTTTCTATAAATATACAAATTTTTTCACAGCACTTCATGGATTTCAAGACTCTATTTTTTCTTCAGTAAGAATCCAATTAATTGGAGTAGTATATGTTTCTCCATTGTAAAGAGCATCTATAACTTGAAATAATATTCCATCAGTTTTATTCCATTTTATATCCGTTGTTTTCGATGTTCCACCACTCGAACTGCCTGTGTATACTAGAGTTGGAGTATCACTTAACGTTTTTATTTTTCCACTTTCAGACACAAAAATTAGTGAGTCTTTTAACGTATATTTCTGATTTGAACTCGTGAGTGGTTTTTCTATATACGCGTATAAATACCATTCCGAACTAATTACTCTAGAATCACTAACTAATATAGTTATTTCGTCATTTTTCCTGCCAAGTATAAGAGGATTTTCTTTTATTATTGGACGCTGGAATTCTATTTTAGATGGTGCACTTAATAATTCTAAAGTTCCAAATTCCATAATCCTTATAGTCTTTGCAGTTTGAAATGTTAAGAGAGTCAAGTCTGGTAACTTTGTCTTTTCTTCATCTGTTAAATTAGTACTTGTTATTGTTGTTTTTGACGACGTTACACTTGAAATCATACTTAAGTTTTCTGTGCCTGACTTATACCAAGCATACAGTGGATTATTGCCAATATTTCCTGTTTCAATTAGCTCTGGAGATGTTGCCCAATAATCAAGTTTGCCACAATTTATATTGAATGTTGAGGTATTTCCAAAACCTAAACAATTGTAACTTTTATTATATAGAATTAAACTCTTAGGATTATTTATATTAAACTTTGATGATGTTGTATTAAATAGTATAAGTGGTGCCGAGTTCTGATAATTAGCTTCTAAATAAATAGTAGCACCGCTATTCACCTCGAAGTCGCCTCGACAATTTAATGTTGCAACAGTACCATTTGCCTGACTTTGAATTATTGAAAACACACTATTTTCATCAACTAAAATGCTAGATGCCTGATGTCCATTATCTCTAAAGAATCCATATTTGCTTTTAACGTTAAATTTCGCATTCTTATTTACAGTGACTTTTAAATAATTCGATGTATATGCAATATCTCTTGTGGTGGTTATAGAAACATCAGCATCCTGCAGTATTTCAATATATGGCGTACCTGTTGTTCCTCTAAACCAAAATGTTGAATCTCCAGTCGCATTGTGTGTTATTACTACTTTTCCACCCATTTGAATACTCCCAACTTCTCCAACCTCATTTGCAGGAGAAGCTGTAGAGGCAACTATGTTTATGTTCATATCTTGATAAATAGAAAGTCCACTAGGATGATAGGTGATTTGTGGACCATTATATGTTATATTTTCATAAGTAATAATTACATCTTTGTGTGCAGAAGTTTCAGATACATAAATCAACCCATAATAATTTTTTCCAACGACGTTAAGGTTTTTTACTTTTACATGTATGTTACTAGCGGTTCTTACACCAATAGCATCTCCACTACCCGCACTATTCATATCTGTATATGTATGTATTTTCCCTGTTTCGTCGGCAGGATAGAGTCCATCTATTGTTACTTGTGCCTTTGTCCCTAGAATTGTTATTCCTTGTTCTAAAGTAATGTCATTCGCCAAATATATATAAGTTATATCGTTACTAGCTTCCAAAACATTTTTTAATTCAGCAGACGTTTCAACTGCCACAGTATTTTCATTGATATTAATCATTATACAAACCCCTTTTAATTTATATAATATATATATTAAGTTCATTGCATTCTGATACCAATGAAAGCGATTATTTATGGTCATTTTTAAATTTAATATCTACAATTGATTATTCCCTCTTTACTGTGCGATATATTCTAATATCTTTGGAACGAATATCGAAAGACCTATTGCAGCAGCTCCGATAGCAAGTATTAAAACTGCACCAGCAGATATGTCCTTTGCGTTTTTCGCCATTGCATTTTTTTCAGTTGTAATCATGTTAACAACAGTTTCAATCGCCGTATTAAACATTTCACCCGCAATTACAATAGCAAAGCATATTGTACAAATAATCCATTCTAATTTATTTATTTTTAACAACACTCCTGCTAAAATGACAAGTAGCATTATTATTATATGAATTTTCATATTTCTTTCTGTTTTAAATGATGATATAAAGCCTTCACCAGCATATTTAAAACTGTTTATAAGCTTCTTAGTCTTAACTTTTAACTTTCTTTTACTTCTCAAGTTCATCTTCATTTCTCCTTGTCAAAAATTTGTTTACAATAGGAATATATGCCATCAAATAAGAAACCGATATTAAAAAGCCTGCTGCAACATCACTCGTATAATGTACACCTAAATATATTCTACTAATTCCTATTAAAATAATTAAAATGCTTAATATTGAAATCAATGTCCATTTTAAATATTTATTTTCTATATGCTTGTATATCAGATAAATCAAGTATCCATAGAAAGCCATACTAACCATAGAATGTCCTGAAGGAAAACTATAACCACTTTCTTCAATTAGCCTATAACCAGTTGGTCTTGGTCTTTGAAGAATTTGTTTAAGTAGTTGATTAAGAATGATTATCACACCTAAATTTGCAAATATTGATATCCCAATCTTTTTGTTTTTTATTAGTATAAATAAAATAGCTGTCAATCCAACTAACATTATTGGTCCGCCAAAATTTGTGATAAGTACCGCAAATGGAGTTGCAACATCTGATATTAGAAAATTTGAAACAAGATTATATCCAATAATATCTCCTTTCATTATTTCTTTATTAAAAACATCTTCTGCCAATGCTAAAAAGCCAATAACACCAAAAAGTAAAATAACCCATTTTAAGTTTTTAATGATTAATTTTTTATTCGTAAGCTTTTTTTCAATCATATATTTCCCCTCATATTTATTATTTTTCATTAGTTTCTCTATTAGTTTATACCATAAAAGCAAATACCTTTCAACATATTAGAATAAATGTTAATTTTGCAAAAATATAACATTACCTTACAATTACAATACTTCCAAGATTTGTGCATTAACAAGTATTTCAATTTCATGTTACAATATAAATGTAGCGTAACAAAGTTTACTAGGAGGTGATACATAATGAAATTGTCAAAAAAAATATTGCTAAGTATATCCGTATTCGTACTGATAATCGCAATGTCATCAATTTCATTTGCAGCTTACACAAGTCCATACACAGAACCAACTTATCTCGTAAAATATGGTTCTAGAGGAACAGGAGTTAAGTGGGTACAAGACCTATTAAAGAAAAATGGCTATACAATAGATGTTGACGGAATATTTGGAACAAAAACAAAAAATGCAGTAAAACATTTTCAAAAATATAATAACCTATCTCAAGACGGAATTGTAGGGTCCGCAACAAGAAAAGCATTAAAAAAATCCGTTGCTTATTTAAATAGTAATCAAACAGGACTTCCTACATTCAATAGAAACAAAACAGACTTAATTGGAATAATACAAAATTGTAAGAAATACTATGCTACTAACAATTTTTTCTATAGTCTTGCAAGTGGCGTTAGATCAATACCAGCAGACAATAGCAAAAGTTATAATGGCCAGTATTATACTGACTGTAGTAACTTTGTAAGTTGGGTTCTTTATGAATACGCACTTACAAACGGTAATACATCAATGAAAAACTACTTTAGCTATCAAAGAAACAGTTCAACTTTTGCTAGCATTGGTTCTTCTGGTGGAAATTCATATTTACAAAAGATAAATTCTTTAAGTAATGCTAAAGCAGGAGATATACTTGTTACAAATGGACATGTTGAATTTTTATCATCATACACAAAAAATACTAACGGAACACTTAATCTAAAAGTATATAATTGTGGTTCAAACGCAAGTTTAAAAGCTAGCGGAATTACAACATCTGCAACAAAATATGAATCAGAAATAAAATGCATATTAAGAGTTAAATAACAAAAAGGAGCTTTGTCAGAGTATGTAGAAAAAACTGTGTAAACTAATGAAAATAAGATCCTTTCTATGTTAGAATAAATATAAACATAGGAGGGATTTTTTTATGGGAGAT
>CAVHNT010000043.1:0-32400 GCA_963637565.1 bacterium | reverse complement strand
CTGTAATAGATTACACGAAGGTAAAGGAAGAGATTTCTAAAGGCATATCTGGTGAGTATATAGATATTTTTGGTAATTTAGATTTGGATTGCTATTACAAAACAGATTCTCATTGGAAGCAAGAGAAAATTGTGAAAGTTGCTAATGAAATATTGCGTAAGATGAATATGCAAGAGATAGAAAAAATTGAAATTTCACAACCTTTTACACCTTTTTATGGAGTTTATTATGGCGAATCAGCACTTCCACTGGACTCTGACGAGATTAGATATGTTACTACTAAAGAAATTGAAAAAGCGAGAGTGTATCGTGTAAATCAAAAGACAAAAGAACTTGAAGAGGGCAAGATGTATTATGAAGAGGTAATTGACGATAAACTAACAGATTCTTATGATTTGTTTTTAGGTGGTGCAAGTACAATTACAGTTATTGAAAATGAATTAGCTACAACAGATAAGTCTTTATACTTGTTTAGCGATTCTTATGGAAGAAGTTTAGCACCATTACTACTTTCAAATTATAAAAGAATTGTTATTTATGATGTTAGATACATAAAGACTTCTAAAGCATTAGAAAAGGTTGAAGTTGAAGAAAATAGTGATGTAGTTTTTGCTTACAGTATTAGTAGTATAGATGTAAGTAGTAATATACAAGCAGATTAGGAGGAAGGAAAATGGTATTTTCAAGCATATCATTTTTAATAATATTTTTGCCATTAGTTTTGCTTATTTATTGGATAGCACCAAAAAAAATAAAGAATTTTGTTCTTCTTATTTTTAGTTTATCCTTTTATTTTTGTGGAGAACAAAAACTTGCTTTGATTATGGTGCTATCATGTATTGTGAATTATGGCATGGCACGAGCAATAGAAGCCTCAAGTAAAACGAGTGTGAAAAGATTGCTACTTGTTTTTGATATTTTATATAACTTGGGAATGTTATGCTATTTTAAGTATTTAGACTTTTTTATAGAAAGTTTTAACTATTTCTTTCAGGCAAAACTTCCAATTTTTAAAGTAGTGCTACCAATTGGAATAAGTTTTTATACTTTTCAAACACTTAGTTATGTTGTAGATGTTTATAATGATAAATACAAAGCAGAAAAGAATTTAATTGATTTTTCATTGTATGTTACATTTTTTCCCCAACTAATAGCAGGGCCAATAGTGAGGTATGAAGATGTAATTAAAGAGATTAAAAATAGAAAAATAACAAGCGAGATGTTTAGCTATGGTATAACTAGATTCTGTATTGGTCTTGCTAAGAAAGTTTTAATATCGAATTCTGTTGCCGAAATAGTAAAGATATATTCTAGTTCAAATACTCATACACTTGCTATTGCTTGGCTTACAGCTATTGCAATACCACTACAAATATATTTTGATTTTTCTGGATATAGTGATATAGCAATAGGACTTGGAAAAATGTTTGGATTTAATTTTCCAGAGAATTTTAATTATCCGTTATTTGCCAATAGTGCAACAGATTTTTGGAGAAAATGGCATATTACACTTGGAACGTGGTTTAGAGATTATGTGTATATTCCATTAGGAGGAAACAGGGTAAAAAAATCAAGACATATATTTAATATATTGATAGTGTGGGCATTAACTGGTTTGTGGCATGGTGCAAGTTGGAATTTTGTTATCTGGGGATTATATTATGGAGTTATATTATTGTTAGAAAAATATATTTATGGAAAGTTTTTAGAGAAACATACTATACTTTCAAAACTTTACACAGTATTAGTTACAATAGTTGGGTTTGAAATCTTTAATGCAGAGAACTTACAACAAATAGGCAAATGCTTACTAGAACTTGTTGGTATAGGAGTGACAAATATAACAACTAGTATTTCAAATTACTACATAAGAAGCTATAGTATAATAATGTTAATAGCAATAATTTGCACAACTCCATTATTAAAAAATATTATTAAAAGAATAGAAGATAAAAAATTTTTCAAAACAATTGAAAACGTCTGCTGTATTATGCTCCTAATATTGAGTATTGCATATTTAGTAGATGGCTCTTATAATCCTTTCTTATATTTTAGATTTTAATATAGGTTTATTGAAAAAAAGCGCAAAATATGATAAGTTAACTCTTGATAATCGAAAGTCTGAAAACGAAAATTTTTAGCTTTCTTAAGGGGGAAAATATTGAAATGCCAAAACGTAATTTGAATTTGGATTTAATAAGATGTGTTGCAATATTTTTTGTTATTTCTGTACATTTCTTACTTAAAACTTCTTTTTATTCAACTGCGGTATATGGAAAAAAGATGTATTTATTGATATTATTTAGAGTAATATTTGTGTCTTGCGTGTCACTTTTTATAATGTTAACTGGATATTTAATGAGTAAAAAAGAACCAACAAAAGAATATTACAAAAAAATTAGCAGAGTTGTTGTAACGTATGTGATATGCAGTTTGCTATGCGTTTTATTTAAAATATTATATAAAGGTGAAAATTTTTCCTTTGCTGAGATAGTATCATCTATTTTGGATTTTTCTGGATGTAACTACGCCTGGTATATAGAAATGTATCTTGGATTGTATATAATAATTCCTTTTTTAAATAAAGCATATAATGGTTGCAAAGATAAAAAAGAAAAACGGATTGTTAGTTGGGGCATTTGCATTTTTGACTATAGTTCCAATCACTTTAAATCTTTATTTTAAAATAATTCCTTCATTTTGGAAAGAGATATATCCACTTACATATTATTTTGTTGGTGCTTATTTAAGAGAGTATAAGCCTAAAATAAAAAACAAGCTTGCCATACCATTACTTGCAATACTTACATTTGCTTTTGGCACATTTAATTATCTTTATTTTTATAAATCATACTTTGATTTTTCGCTTTTTGTTGGAGAAGCAGGAATTGAAACTTTTATTATTACAATATTAATATTTTGTATTTTATTGAATCTTAATTTAACAAAACTATCAAAAAGTACATCTTCATTAATCACTAAAATTTCAGAGCTTTCGCTTGGCATGTATTTGCTTTCATACATTTTTGATAATATATTTTATAGTTATTGTGGCTTTAGAATGAATGCACCAACAATGATAGAACAATTTAAATACTATTTTGTAATTGTACCGGTTGTTTTTGTATGTTCTGCATATACATCTCAAATAGTTGAATGGATTAGACTAGGTCTTTCGTGGATATGGAAGCAAGTGTACAAAATATTTAATGTTGTTGGTAGCAAAATAAAATAAACTTCTGTAGCGGAGCACATGGTGTTTCGCTACAATTTTTGTGTAACATATAAGAGGTGTAATTTATAAAAATGAAAAACTTCAATTAAAATCTTATTTGTGATATAATGATTCTTCGAAAAATCAAATGAAAGGAAATGATTATATGCAATATCATTATGCTCATAAGTATTTGGTTGGTTATAGTGATGTGGATAAGAATAATAGAATGAAATTATCAAGAGTGGTGGATATGCTACAAAACGTTGCAACATGGCACTCGAAATCTATTGGATATGGTACTAGTGAAATGATGAAACTAAAATGGGGATGGCTAGTTCTTGCTTGGAAGATAAAAATATTGGAATATCCAGTGGCAGATGAAGAAATAGAAATAAGAACATGGAGCAAACCACAAAAAGGACTTCATGCTTACAGGGATTTTGAAATGGTGGATAAAGATAATAATCCATTAGTACTTGCTGAATCTAGTTGGATTTTGTATGACCTAGAAAATAAAAGACCATTGAGATTACCAAAAGAAATGATGGAAAAGTACGGCAGCATAGATAGAAATGCTTTAGATGATGAAACATCTAAAGTTGTTAAAGATGAAAGAATAGACGGAGAAACATTAGAAATAACGGTTACAAAAAGAGATATTGATACAAATCATCATGTTAATAACGCTAAATACTTAGAGTTCTTCGAAGAAATATTGCCTGAGAATATTTTGCCAAAAGAAATAGAAGTACATTACAGACATCAAACAATATTAGGCGAAAAATTGTTACTAACGTATAATGGAACAGAATGTACAATGCAAAATGAAAATGAAGAAATAAATGTAACGATAAAAATACTAGAAAAAGAAAATAAGTAGCTTGGTAAAAGCTAAAAACTATCAAAAACAAATAAATAAGAAAGGAGACGTATGTTGTATTTAAATTATTAAATATATCATACAATCAAACATGACAGAAATTCAGCAAACAGTGTTAGCACTGGCGATATTTGCAATATGGCTAACACTTTTATATATAAGAATATTCGATAAAACCCTAAAAAAATACGTATTTTCAATAGGTGCATTATTAGTGTTTTGGATGACAATAAGAATAACAAAATTATATACCATAGGAATGACAAAAGAAATATTTTGGTATCTTTATTACATACCATTACTGATGATACCAACACTTTATTATAATTGTAGCAGTTATTTAATAAACACCAAAAACAAAAGAACAAGAATTGGGGCAATTGCTGTCTCAACAGTACTATTTTTAGTAGTAATTACAAATCACTTGCACAATTTAGTGTTTAAAATTAGAGACGATATTGACGATTATACACACAATATAGGGTATTTTATAATAGTTGGATGGATTTTATGTTTAATAATAACAGCAATAATAAACCTTATAAAATCAAGCAAAAGTAAAGGCTATAAAAACATAACCTCAATATCATCAGTTATTTTAATTGGAGTAACATACACAATCTTGTATGTAAAAAATTTCCCAGTAATAAGAAACACAAATATGTCAGTAATAATAGGCACGCTATTTTGCATTGGGCTTGAAATGTTATTTGATTTCAAACTAATACCAAATAATTTTAGCTACAAAAAAATATTTAAAAACTCTGATTTGCCATTAGAAATAATATCTAAAAATGGAAAAATAAAAATAACAACAAATCACAGCGTACTGTTAAAAGAAAGTGTAATAAAAGACATAGAAATAGGTAAAATAAAAAATAGTTATAAAGATAATAACATAGTTCAAAACATAAAGCCAATCCAAGGTGGATATATAATAGAAGAGAAGGATTATACCAAAATAAATAAGTATGAAGAAAGTTTAAAACTCATACAGCAAGAGCTTATAAGGCAAGAAGAAGTTTTACAAAAACAAAGAAAAATAGTAGCAGAAATATATGAAGCAAAATTAAAAAACGAAATTATAAAATTATTAGACGAAAAGATAGAACACAAAAGAAACCTAATAAACAAACTAATTGATGAAATGCAAATAACAGACATAGAAAAAATGCAAAATATAAAATTACTACTAAGCTATTGCAAAAGAATGAGTAGCCTAGTAATATCAAGCTATAACAAGGAAAAATATAACAATAAAAGACTAGAAATACTCATAGACGAACTCTTAGTAGAAATGCAGTCATTTGGAATAAACGGCATTTTAAAAACAAACAATTTTGAAATAAGCAGTAGAGAAACAGCAAGAATCTATGAAATTATATTTGAAACAATGACAAAACTAAACGACAATAATTTCATGCTTTATATACAAGCAAATAATTCACACATAGAAATAAAATATCTATTAGACAAAAAGCAAGAAAATCTAAGAACAGAAATAGAAAAATTACAACTAAAAGGAATAGAAAAAATAGAGCAAATCACGGAAGAAAACGAAGCAACAGTAAAAATAAAAGTACAAAGAGGAGAAAATTAACACTATGACGATAATTGTAATAGGAATATTATGCATAATATTAACAATGCAAATTTTAAAAATAATAATGAAATCTAGCATAATAAATAAAAACATAATAGACTATATAGTAGAATATATCGTTGCTATGGCGATGTTTTTAGCACTATTTATGCAAGAAATTATGCCACAAAATATCTTATACAAAATGGCAATTTGGGGAGCAATATACGAAACTATAACTTTGATATATATGTATTTAAACTATAATAAAAAAGAAATGCTTACAGACTTTTCAATAAAAAAAGTTATAGATGAATGTGAGTTTGGAATTTTAATCTTAAAAGGTGAAAAAGTAAAACTAATAAACAACAAAATGTATGAAATACTAAATAAATTAAACATAAAAAAAGATTACACTGCAAGCATAGTAAAGCAAAGTATTGACCAAATAGAGCAAAACTATTGCATAAAAATAGAAGATAAATACTATATGTTTGTGATGAACAATAATGAAATAATATCACTTGAAATAACAGAAGAATACAAATTACATCAAAAGTTAGAAGAGCAGAACGAAAAACTAAGTGCAAACAATAAAAAAATATTAGCAAGCATAGATAATATAGAAGAACTAGAAAGAGAAAAAAACATATTAAAAATAAAAAACAAATATCACGATATATTAGGTCAAAATCTTTCTATATTACAACAATACTTAAACAGACAAAACATAAGTAAAGAAAATTTTGAAGAAATAAAATTTATGATAAAAAAGATGTTTGTAGACATTGAAGATGAAGAAAACCCAAACATAAACTTAGAGAACCTAATAAAGATACATAAAAAAATCAAACCGACATTATCATAGAGGGAAAATTACCTCAAAATAAGGAAGTGGCAAAAGTATTTTTTGAAATAATAAGAGAAGCAACAACAAATGCAATAAGGCACGCAAACAGTTCAAAAATATATATAAAAATAAACGAAACATTAGAAGAAACAAATATGACAATAACAAATGACGGAAAAAAGCCAAATGAATTTATTACAGAAAATCAAGGTATAAAAGACATGAGAAGAAAAGTAAACAGTATAGGCGGAATCTTTTATATATCAACAGTTCCTGAATTTTCTGTAAATGTACAAATTCGTAATGACCCTGCTTAAACTTAAAATTTTTAATCATTTTCAGGAGCTTTCAAATTTGGAACTATCAAATCATTGCTTACACAATATATGGCTAGTTTTGCCAAATTATCAAATCCAGTTTTTTCGTAAATAGACGAAATATGAGATTTTAAAGTTCTCACAGAAATTTTAAGGTTTTGAGCTACTTCATTTCTGTCTAAAGTTCTACAATATTCTGTTAAAATATTTAATTCCATACTAGTTAAACTTTTTAAAATATCTGGAATATTGTTTTTAGGGTTATTAGCATTTGGATATAAAGAATAGCCTTCTAAGGTATTTTGTATAGTGTTTATAAGTGACTCGCTACTAATATTTTTATAAATAAAACTATCAACGTTATTAGCCTTTGCCATATCTATAAAAGTCAAGTCAGGAACACCAGTCATAAGTATAATTTTAATGTTTGGAAAATTTTCTTTTAAAATCTTTGAATAAGCAAGCCCACTTGAATTATTTTCGGTGCAAATATCCATTAAAATAAGGTCGGGCATAAATTTTTTGCATAAAGCTAAAGAGTCCTTAGCATCTCCAGAAGTGGCAACAACATTAAAACCCCTTGAATTTAAAGTCTCTGCAATCATTTCTCTTAACATTTTATGGTCATCAATTACAATAATACTATACAAAATAATACCCCCTTAGCACACATACACCCATATTATACCACAAATTACGAAAAAATAAACACCCCAAATACAGCAAAGTAAAGAGCTTTAAAATAGCCTCAAATAAATGTTGCACTTTTAGTGCAAAAAACAGACTAAATTTGCACAATAGGTACTATTGAATTGGCAGTTAAAATGTGATAAAAATTATATGTAAAGTTATATATCATAGAGCATAGGAGGCGATGAATCGAAATAACAAGATATGCTTTAAAAATAAATATTTTTATTAAAGGAGGAAAGTTAAAAGATTATGAAAAGCAAAATGAAATATTTAGTAACAACATTATCTATGCTAGTTGCTTTTATATTGATAGTCACTACTGATGTAAACGCAAAGACTGTAACTGTTACAGACGAAGCTAGCTTAAGAAGTGCTTTAGAAGAAGGATATACAGAAGAGTCTACTATTAAATTAGGCGACGATATTACGGTTTCTGAGCATATAGCTGTTTATCTAAATGATAAACCACTAACATTTGACTTATCAGGAAAAAATTAGAAATAACAAGTGGCCAGTTTGCCATTTTCTTTGGTTCTGATCTCTCAAATTGTTATGACACAGGATCATTTACATTCACAGATTCAAGTAGTGATTCTTCAGGTCAATTGATAGTTGATACATCCATATATGTCGGTTCTCAAAATACCAATTCAGCAATAGAAACACCTAAAACCTATAATTTTACTATAGATGGTGGAAATTATAGTAATACGGCAGGTACAGTTCACTTAATTGAACTTTTTAGTAACGAGAGCTATGATTTTGGTAGAAGTATTACAGCTAATATTAAAATTAAGAAAGGTACATTCACAAGTAATCAAGACTTATTATGGGTTCCAGCGGCTGATAAGGATATTACAATGAACTTTACGTTTGATACTTTAACATATTATAATTCAAATTGTTGTTATTTAGGTCAAAATAGATTTGGAAGTATTAAAATTGAAGAGGTAGTTCCTAATGATTCTAAAATATATTATTGGGGAGAAACATCAACCACTGAACGTGCAGAACAAGAACTAACCGATAGAACTAAATTTGTTGCTAATTTAAGTACAATTAGAAGTGGAAGTGCTTACATTAAAATTATTAAAGCAGGAACTGTTACTCAAACAGTAGATACTATTGATACAATTGCTTTTTATATGAGTGATAAAGCAACTGATATCGTTAAATTAACTTCTGATATAACATTTAGTGGTAGAGATTTAATTTTCTATATTTATAAAGATAAAACATTAGATTTAAACGGATATTCTATTATTAGTGAAAATAATAGTAATTATGAAATTAGACTTTGGTATTATAAAGATGCTAGTGTAAAAATAATTGATTCTAGCAATAGCGGTAAATCAAAAATTAAATTAACTTATAGTGGAGCTAGCACGACTTATGCATTTAGAAATACGATTAGAAATACGATTACTGGAAGCGATGTTAACACTGCTGATTTATCTATTGATGGTGTTGATTTTGAATCTGCAAATGATTATTCATTCCTTATAACTACGAGTAATAGTCAAAAGCTTGGTAATTTATCTATAAAAAACTCTAATATAACTGGTTTTTATCAGATATTTGATAATGGGGGGCTTGCTTCTGTAAAATTAACTGATGTTACTAAAAAGAGTATAGAATCAGCAAAGAGTACATATTTATCTAATACAAGTGATCTTACAGTAGCAGATATTATTGATGAAGATTCAGTAATTGAATACTATACTGCTGGTATTGGAAAAGTTACAGCAGAAAAAACAACTAAATTATCTGAGATTAATTCATATTGGGGTCCTATAACTATTACATATTCAAATGGATTTAATGTAGAAAATGTTAATTTAACAGAAACTTATAATGCCACACCTACAGAAAAAGAAATAACAATTAAAAATAGAGGAACTTCTGACTTGCAAGTTAAAAACGTTACTGTTGATAGCGAAAATTTTGAAATAATTGGAGATACACAACCTACAATTTCAGCAGGTGAAGCAGATAGCACAAGTTTTACAATTAAGGCAAAAGAAGGTCTTGACGCAGGAGATTATTCTGCAACTATTACTGTTACAGATATAAATGATGAAACATATACTGCAAAAGTTACATTAAAAGTAAATCCAAAACAATTAACAGCTCATAGTGTAACCATGGCAAATTGGAGATATTGCGAAGATGAAGCAA
Organism: bacterium; assembly: GCA_963637565.1. GTDB lineage: Bacteria > Bacillota > Clostridia > TANB77 > UBA1234 > UBA1234. The sequence continues at coordinate 22,683 of CAVHNT010000043.1, read as the reverse complement.
GTAATCCTGTTGTAACTGGCTTAGATGGGCTTACTACAGATGATTATGAGATTACTTATGCTAAAAAAGATTCAGAAGAATTTAGTACTACAAAACCTACAAAAGTTGGAGAATATACAGTAAAACTTCACGTTACAAATAAAAATTATAGTGCAGAAGATGTAACAAATACATTTTCAATTGAAAAAAATGATGTTGCAGTAATAATTCAGTCAACTGATGGAAAGTTTGTATATGATGGAACAGAACACACTGCTCCAGGGTATGCTGTATATTATAAAGCAGTGCCTAGTTTGCTTGTAGGAGGCGGAGTGCTAAAAAATGGTGATACAGTAACTGCAGAAGTTACAGGTAAGGTAAAAGACGTTAAAGACACTGCTTCTGAAAACAATACGATTGGAAATGCTAAAATAGTAAATGCGAACAATGAAGATGTAACCGAATTTTATTCTAATATACAATTAAAAGCTGGAAAATTAACTGTTACTAAAAAGGACAGTAAAATTAAAGTAACATCAGAAGGTGCTACAAGAGTATATAATGGAGAAGCATTAACAAATGATAGATATACTGCTTCAGCAACTGGAGTTGATGCCGATATCGTAAAAGTTACTATGACAGGCAAACAAACTTATGTAGGCTCTAGTGATAACACATTTACAGTAAAAGTTATGAGGGGCGATGAGGATGTTACGGATAACTATACATTTGATACGCATTCTTATGGAATATTACAAGTAACTCCTGCCGATCAACCTTTAGGAGAAATTGCAGACCAATATGTAAGAATAAATGGTTCTATTGAAATTCGTGATTTAGAATTGTTAGTGCCTAATGCAAAAGGGAATGTTAATTTTGATATTAAATCCGGAACAGCACTTACATATGATAATGATAATAGAGAATACAAAGCTGGCACTAATACTGGCGATGTAGTAATGACCGTAACAGCATCGGCTTTTGATGATAATGGTGACGGTGTTTACGATTGGAATGAAACTAAAAAAGACTTTACAATTCACGTTGTAGCAAAAGAAAGTGTTACATTTAGCGGATTAGTTGATAATGAAGAATTTGAATACGATGGAAATTCAAAAACTCCAAGTGGTGCAATTTTAGTTACAGATAATAAAGTGGAAGTATCTAGCTTAGAAATATCTTACACGGGAACTGGTAGTACAGTATATAATGGTGGCAATGTGGCTCCTAAAAATGTAGGTACTTATAAAGTAGTTTATAAAGTACCAGACTCAAATGCTAATTACATGGGAAGCGTAACATATAATTTTACTATTAAAAAAGCTGAGCTCGAAAAAGTTAGCCTTGCACAAAATACATTTGAGTATACTGGTGAAGAAATAAAAACTACTCTTAATAATTATGATAACGAAGTAGAAGAAGTTTCTGGCACAATTAAAGCTACTAATGCAGACGATTATACAATTACAATATCTTTAAAAGATAAAGATAATTACGAATGGAAAGATAATTCTACTAATGATTTAACATTATCTTGGTCTATTACTAAAGCAAAACCAACATATAACGTACCAACAGGTTTGGTTTCGGAAAAGGGTAAGAAATTAAGTGATGTAACATTACCAACTGGCTTTAGTTGGAACACATCAGAAACAGAACTAGAAGCTGGAACACGCACATATAAAGCAACATATACACCAGAAGACATTATAAATTATGAAACAGTATCAGACATAGATATAGAGATAAGAGTAAAAGACTTATTTAAAGTAACAACTTCAGTAAATGGTGGAAATGGTAGCATAACAGAATCAATGGAAAATGTATTAGAAGACGAAAAAGTTTCTATCGAATTCACACCAAATTCAGGTTATGTAATAAGCAAAGTATTAGTAAATGGCGAAGAAAAAACAAGCGAAGTTGCAGATGACAAAATAGAAATAATAGTTACAAGAGATATTAATGTAGAAGTAACATATAAGAAAAAATATACTGGCGGTGGTGGCGGTGGTTCTGCTACTGTAACATATAAAATAACAGTAACAGACCCAGAAAATGCTGAAATAACACCAAACGGCACAGTAAAAGTAGAAAAAGGCGAAGACCAAACATTTAAAATAAAAGCAAATGAAGGATACGAAATTGAAGACGTATTAGTAGACGGCAAGAGTGTTGGAGCTGTTAGCGAATATACATTTGAAAATGTAAAAGCAGCTCATACTTTAGAAGCTAAAGCGAAAAAAGTTGAGATAGTACCAGAAGAAGATGAAGAAGTCTACAAAGATGTAAAGAAAAATGATTGGTATTTCAACTCTGTTAAATATATAACAGATAAAAAAATAATGAATGGTTTAGGCAATAACGAATTTGGACCAAGCTTAAGCACAACAAGAGGAATGATAGCAACAATATTATATCGTTTAGAAGGTTCACCAAAAGCTACAAGTAGTACATTTATAGATGTTGAAGACACCGCATATTATGCAGCACCAATAGCTTGGGCAGAAGCAAATGGAATTGTAAATGGATATGGAGAAGGCAAATTTGGGCCAAACGATATAATAACAAGAGAACAATTAGTAGCAATCATGTATCGCTATTCAAACTACAAAAAATATGACACATCAGTAGGCGAAGACACAAACATACTAGACTATGATGATGCAATAGAGATTTCAAGCTACGCAATACCAGCAATACAATGGGCTTGTGGCGAAAGTATAGTAACAGGAACAAGCCAAACAACGATAGAACCAAAAGGAGATGCAACAAGAGCACAAGTAGCAACAATAATAATGAGATATTGCGAAAAGTATGAAAATTAAATAAGGCTAATAAAGAGAAGTTTCACACCGAAAGGTGCATGAAGCTTCTTTTTTTATTTAATAGTAAAGTTTTGGTTTTGTAAGTCACAGATAAATTTTAATGACGTGATATTTTTGCCCTTAGAGGGCAAAAAATATTAGAAATTTGCACGAAAAGTACAATAGTTTTTTATGTAAAAATATGATAAAAGTATACTATAAAAAAATAGGGAGGTAGAAACTTTGAAAAACGGTATTAGAAAATTTACAACAACACAAAAATTATTAGTACTTTTTTGTTTTATGGTTATGAGCATGATAGCATTTACAAGTGTGTATGCGTACCCAGATGATGCTAGTAACTGCTCTTATTGTGACCATATTCACTGGGGGGATAAAAGATGTGATGAATGCGGTGGCTGTTCAATAGACTGCGATATAGGCTGTTATCTTGAACATCACTGTCACGAAGAACCGCACTGTTTTGAACACTATGGTGAATGTAAAGATTGTGGAAAATGCATCATGTGTGCAATGGGAGATGAAAAACATTGCCCAGAATGTGATGCTTGTAGTAGCTTAGGAGACGCGTTATTATGCGGAGACTGCAGAAGATGTGACAATTGTTCTGGTGGAATTTGTGATGAATGTGGTTTTTGCTACGCATGTATAGAAGTAGATGATATTCACTGCGTTGAATGTTGGACATGTTTTTCTGGAGTAGATGGTTGCGTAGAAACAGACAGTAAAGATACTCACTGTGCAAATGATTGCTTGCTATGTGAAGAGTGCGGAAAGTGCTTTTTTGATGACCCAACAGGATTTTGCCAATATTGTGAAAATTTATGTATAGATTGCTGTAAAGACCGCTCAGAGGCAGAAGGTTGTTTGACAGGAAACATTTGTGTAGAGTCTTCTGATTGGGATGACGAGCATTTTTGCGATAACTGTGGTGAAGATATAAAAAGTGACTGCGGTGGCAAAGATGTTTGCGAATATTGTGGTCTTTGTTTAGATTGTTGCATGGATGGTTCTGACTGCATAGAGGGAACGTGTACACAAGACCCAGAATATGAAGAACATTTTTGTGCAGACTGTGGAGAATGTTTTGACTCTCAAGAAAAATGTGAAAATTGTGAACTTGCAAGTGATTATAGATGTAAAATTTGTTGTAACGATGCTCGTTATGAACTTGGATGTGATTGCCCAGAAATGGCAACATACTGTATAAATGATGATGATTTTAAAAATCATTTAACAGATGCTCATGATGGTGGAAATCACGCTAGGACTTCTTCTTCAGCATGGTTACCTAGCCCAGATGGTCATAGACATCCATGTCGTTATTGTAATAATGAAGAACATTATTCGGTTTTAGAAGCACATAGCTATGATAGTAAAAATTGTTGTAAGATTTGTGGATATACAGATGAACCAATTTATATAGTTAGACAACCAAAAAATGTTACAGCACAAGTTACTACAACTGCTGATGCAGATAAAGATTTAAGCAACTATATGGATAAAAACTATGTTAAGCTTTCAGTTGTTGCAAGGTCTAAAGATGGCCAAAAATTAAGCTATCAATGGTATGTTAAAGATGAAGAAGATATAAATTTTAGAAAATTAGTAGACGATAAAGACGGTGCAGGTATTGAAGGTGCTACTACATCAATATTAACACAATATATATCAACTGATGAATGCACTAAGACTAAAGAGTATTATTGCGTTATAACAAACGAAAAAGAAAATTGTACTCTTGAAACAACGCACGCTACTTTAAAAGTATCTCACGCATATTCTAATTGGAAAATGTATGATGGAAGCGAAGAACCTGACTCTAAAGTTATATGGATTACATATATACCAACAGGCGAAACAGAGGCAATAACATATAAAGGCAAAAATAGTAAAGGGCATACATGGATTTGTATAGGAGATAATTGCGAACATAGAAAATCAACTACCTTAACAAAACATACATTTAAAGCCCAAAAAGAAATTGGAAAGCTTGCAGATGGAACAGGAAAAGTTTATGCAAGAGAATGCGAATTGTGCGGCTATATAGACTATAGAGCTTCGCATATCCATAAATATTATGATGAAAATGGAAATCCAAACGTTAGTTATGAGTATGTGTTTGAAGATGGCACAGCAACAACAGCGGATATTGTTAAGGCTAATGACTATAGATCACACCCGCTAAAATGTATAAATCCTGATTGTGACAAGTATATTTTAGTACCACATACTTATGGATCTTATGAAGCTACAAATGATCCTAAAGAAGGTCAGCCAGCTGGTATTGCAAGAACATGTACAGGTTGCGAATATACTCTAAATTCTGTATTAGATTCTGAAGGAAACGAAGTATTATGGACTATTGATAATGCTTTGTTATTTACTAAAAATGCTAGTGCAAGTATATTCTTTGTAGAGCCAGGTTCTATAGTAACATTAACTCCAGACTTGGCAACAGGATACGTTTTAGCAGGCTGGAAAGTCGAATACGAGTTTGATTATCAAACTACTGATGTAACTGATAAATTTATCATGGTTGAAGAGGACGGTAAATATAGAACAACGTTCCCAAGCTGGAGCGAAATTGGTAAAACTCAAGGCGGAGGAAAATATTACATTACTGCAACAATAGAAAAATGTACTGATCATTCTGAAACAAAATTGATAAATGTAGAAGAGCAAGTGTGTCTAAAAGAGGGATATACAGGCGATATAGCTTGTAAAAGATGTGGATACATTTTAACGCAAGGTGATATAATACTTGTTCCAGACGGTGCATCTCACGAGGGACCTTTTACTATATTAAAAGATACTGCTGTAACAGCAAGATGTAATCAAAGAGGAAAAGAAGCAGATAAAAAATGTGATAAGTGTAATGAGATTATAAAAGGAAAATCAACGGGTTATGGAGAACACATTTATCCATTAAGATTAGAAAATAAAGGCAAAGCTGCAACTTGTTATGAGGGTGGATATGAAAGTTTCCATTTTTGTGGATTATGCCATAAAGTAGTTTATTATAATCACGAAACTAAACCTCTTCATGCAGACGGAGCTAACTATGAACTAATTGGTCAAAAAGTTGCTACTTGTACAGATTATGGCTATACAGGCGATAAGAAATGTACTGTAAGTGGAGGATGTGGAGATATATTTGAAATTGGACACTTGATACCACCAACTGGTCATACATGGGGAGAGTGGCAAGTTATTACTGCGGCAACAGAGACTTCTAACGGAACAAGAACGAGAAAATGCTCAGAATGTAATGAAACAGAAACAAAATTATACACTCTAAACAGCGAATACGAAATAACATTTGATTTAAATGGTATAGATAGTGCAACTGTTACACTTGGCAAAGAAGAAATTACAACAACACCAGTTAAATTAAAAACTACTATAAAGAAAACACTTTCATCAATTCCGGTTGCTACATCTACAATAAGTGAATTTACAGGCTGGAAAACTGAGGATGGAGATGATGTATTAACAACAACAAAATTCACATCAGATAGCACAGTTTATGCAATTTGGGAAGAAAATGGTGAAAGCACAGATGAATATATAATATATTTTAATTCAAATGGTGCAAACATTAAAGAAACAGAAACAACAACTGTTAATAAAAAAATTAAAGCTGATGATTTCCCAACTACTTGGAAACGAACAGGATATACTTTAGATGGCTGGTATTATAAAGACGGTTCAAAAACAATTGATGTTGATGAAAGTACTATATTTAGAGGTCCAGCAAGAATTTATGCAAAATGGAAATTGAACGCAGGTAGCTATATAATTACATTTAAAGCCAATGGAGGAAAAGTTAATCATGAAGAAATGACAACATTGTCAAACGGCAAGCTTACAGCATTACTAGATGCGACTGATAAAACAGGCTATGAATTTTTAGGTTGGTATACAGAACCAGAATTTACAAATAAAGTAACTATTGATACTATATACACCCAAAATACAACATTATATGCTAGTTGGAAATACACTGCGGGATATGAAGTAACATTTAACGCAAACGGTGGAAATGTAACGCCAACAGTTATGAATACAGATGCAGACGGAAAGCTAACCTCTTTACCTACACCAACAAAAGATGGCTATACTTTTGAGGGCTGGTACAAAGCTTCAGATGATACAAGTGTAACATTAGAAACTGTGTTTACAGAAAATACTAAAGTATATGCAAATTGGACTGAAGATGGTACAGCAACAACTGCTTTTGTAATCACATTTAATCCAAATGGAGGAACAGTAACTCCTACAACAATGAAAACAGTCATGGTTGGAAAAGTTGGAAAATTAAAAGAATTGCCAACTCCTACACGTGATAAATATGCGTTTGAAGGTTGGTTTACAGAAAAAGGAGTAAGAATACTAAAAAATACAACATATACAGCAGATACAGAAGTAATTGCAAAATGGATATTTGATGCAGGATATATAGTAACTTTTAATGCAAATGGCGGAGAGGTTGCTACTGCAAGTAGCATGGCAAACGAAGAAGGAAAACTTGCAAAACTTCCAACACCAACAAGAAGCGGATATAAATTTGCAGGTTGGTTTGATGCAAAAGAAAATGGCAATAAAATAACATTAGATAATGTATATACAGAAAATACAGAAATTTTTGCATACTGGACAAAAGTAACTAGCGGAACTGGTGGCGGAGGCTCAACTGTAGTTACATATAAAATAACAGTAACAGAAAACGAGGGAGCAAGCATAACTCCAAATGGCACAGTAAAAGTAGTAAAAGGCGAAGACCAAACATTTAGAATAAAAGCAAAAGAAAGATACGAAATAGAAGATGTATTAGTAGACGGCGAAAGCATTGGATATGTTGAAGCATATACATTTGAAAATGTGAAAGAGGCTCATACATTAGAAGCTAAACTAAAAAAAGTAGAAACAACACCAGAAGAAGAAACATACGGTGATGTAAAGGAAACCGACTGGTATGCTACTGCAGTAGGATATGTAACAAAAAAGAAAGTTATGAACGGCACTGGTAATAACGAATTTGGACCAAACTTAAATACAACAAGAGGAATGGTAGCAACAATATTGTATCGTTTAGAGGGTTCACCAGAAGCTACAATTAGCACATTTACAGACGTAGAAAAAACTGCATATTATGCAAAAGCAATAGCATGGGCAGAAGAAAATGGAATTGTAAATGGCTATGGCGAAGGCAAATTTGGACCAAACGACATAATAACAAGAGAACAATTAGTAGCAATCATGTATCGCTATTCAAACTACAAAAAATATGACACATCAGTAGGCGAAGACACAAACATACTAGACTATGATGATGCAAAAGAAATTTCAAGCTATGCAATACCAGCAATACAATGGGCATGTGGCGAAAGCTTAATAACAGGAATTGGAAACAATTTACTAGCACCAAAAGGAAACACAACAAGAGCACAACTAGCAACAATACTAATGAGATATTGCGAGAGCAACAAATAGGGACAGTCCTTTTTGTTAAACTAACTGAATATTTGGAATATTGAGAATAAAAAACGGGGGAAAGCTATTCTTTAAAGATAGTTTGCCCCGTTTTTTTAAAAACAAACGGGAAAACGGGAAGCAACAAAGAGGGACAATCCTTTTTGTTAATCTGATATAAAAAATCTAATGGCGCTTTTTGTGAAAATTATAAAAAGCGAATGCAAAATAAGAAATGATGAAAGGAAAAAAAGAATGAGAAAACCACGTTATTATTACGAATCAAATTTTTGTCATGTCATGGTGCAAGGAGATGAAAAGAAATTTATTTTTAAAGATAATATATGTAAAGACAAATATTTATATTATTTAAGACATAATACTTTTAAAAATGATATTGAAATAATTGCGTATTGTGTTATGGACAACCATGTACATGCTTTGCTGTTTTGTAATGAATTAAAAAGAATATCAAAATGCATGCAAGAAACAAACACATCATTTGCTATATTTTTCAATAATAGAAGAAAAAAGATTGGACATGTTTTTAGAGAAAGATTTCGCAGTGAAAGTATATATACGAAAGATTATTTATTAAACTGTATAAAATATATACATCAAAATCCGATAAAGGCTAATATATGTGATAAGGCCAGCGAATATCAATATTCAAGCTTTAATTCATATAAGAGTATACAAGAAAGGATGATTGAGATTTGTGATTTTAATCCTGATGATATTAGGAATATTTTGGAAAATACAAATACAATCACTAAATTTATGGATGATGAGTATTCAAAAGCTGATATTAAGGAGTCTTTTTATGAAGTACGAAAAAAATATGAAAATAACGATGATAAACTTGAAAAAACGGTACAAATATATAAAACAATGAAAGAAAAATGTAAAGTAACTGATTGTGAAATTGCAAGTTTGATGGAAATATCACGAATTACACTGTATAGAAGACTTAGGAAGAAAGGGTATAAATAGAGAGAGGGTTTGTTTAAGGGTAACAAAAAGGAGTGTCCCTGTTTGTTTTTCAAAAAGTTTCTTAATAAAATATTGAGTTTTTTTAGTATTACGAAAGGGGATAAAATTTAATATGATTAATAAAGAATTGATAGAAGTGCAAAAAGGATGTGGAGCTACTTGTGTTGTAATTCAAAATGAAGATTGTAAAGAGTTAGATTCAAAAATTATTGTAAATGCTGATTCTAATGATAGTGAATTGCTGACAACATTTAAAGAAAATATCTCTAATAAAGAAGAAACTAATTACTTTGTTATATCTGAAATTGATAAATTAAATGAGAATTTACAAGACAAGTATTATCAAATTGTTAAAGATAGAGAATTTAGTGGATACAAATTACCCCAAAATATGATTATAGTTTTAACTGTTAAAGATAGAGAAGGATTAAAAAAAATATCACAGGAACTTTATCATTTTTGTGTAGTGGCATTTTAGGTTACAGACATTACCTGAGAAGAATAAGGAGTAGTATATGAATAAGTTTACTTTTTTGACCGAAGAACAATGCTTTGGTAATGATAAATTAGAAATATTAGAAAAGAGAGGAACACAAGCGGCAATAACAGATTTTTCTGTATTGCTTGGTGGATGGGTTTCTTTTTATCATCTTGATAATGATAGTTCTTTAGAGGGAAGAACAGGATATTATTGGACAAAGTCAGAAGATGACGGAGATAATTGCGCGCGCGTGGTTGAAGCTGATGGTCTTGGTTATGGCCTCATTGTTAGCTCGCGCGAGGTTGGGGCTCGCCCAGCTTTACCGTTCTCATCAATCGGCTCAATCCCCACGAACGGAGAGAGTGGGAAAAGAGGAAGAGATGGTATCCTTGAAGTAGAGTATGGGTATTATCCACAAAAAGCAGTATCAAAAGATATGCAAAAAAGATTAGAAAGAGCATATAGAAGTGGTAGTATATCAAGAACAAAAAATAGCTATACAACAGATTCAAGAAAGTATAATGCCTATGATGAAAAATTTTTAGCAAAGCAACATGAAGAATATGAATATAATGGAAAGAGATATGTAAGAGTTGAGGCAAATTGTGGGTTTGAAGGGAATGACTTTACATTTTCAAATGGAGAAAAGTACAAAGATGGAGATAATGTATGGATAGAAGTTTCTCCTGTAAAATGGTTAGTTGATGAGAGAGAAAAAGTTATGATAACAGATAAAATAATTTTTTCTGGAGTACAATTTAATCATACTAGAGATTACCATACAAGAGATTTCGATAAAACAGATATAAAAACATTTATGGATAAATACTTATCTAGAGATTTGGAACAATCAAGAGGAACAATAACTTTAGGAGAACAAACAGAAGAAACAGAAAGAGCTCCACAAAGAAAATCAAGATTACAAAAATTAAATCCAGATAAAACAAAGACTGTTGATAGAAGCAGAATGACAGATACTGAAATAATACAAAATTGGATTGAGGCAGGAGAGTCAGTATTATTAAGAGGACCATCAGGAATAGGAAAAACAGAAAGAATAAAAACATTATATCCAGACTTAATTTATATGAAATTAACAAATAATATGTTTCCAGAAAAAGTAGTAGGCTCAGTAAACTTACAAACAGGACAAAGTATACCACCAGATTTTGCTAAAACTGCTATTATGCAAGAAGCAACAGAAGAAGAAAGAAAATTAGTTGAAGAAAATATACAAAATATATATGATATAGCAGATACAGTATATGAAAGGTCAAAAGGTAGTGATAAAAAAGTAGTAATAATGTTAGATGAGCTTTTAAATGTAAAGCCAGCAGTTCAAAGTTTAGTATATACATTGGTATTAAACAGAATGGTAGAAATAGGAAAAGGACTAAAATTACCAGACAATGTAGTAGTTGTAGCAACAGGAAACCAAAAGAAATATTCAAGTGTAGCAGAAGATTTAGCAGAGCCATTAGAAAAAAGATTTGACCATATACTAGATATGGAGCCCAAAGTAGGAGAATGGATAACAGAATATGCAATTCCACAAAAAATACACCCGTCAGTAATAGGATATATGTTATCAAAATACAACAATTCTGGAAAAAGCGAAGATATACAAGACATAGGATATTTCTATGAAGAGCCAGATGTAGGAGAAGAACATTTAGACAGAAATGGATGTAAAGGAAGAACAAACGATCCTCGTGGTTGGACATCAATTTCAAATACCTTATATAATTTTGAAAGAAATCTAGAAGCAGGAAAATATGAAGGAAAAGATGTTGAAGATATAATACAAAGGTCAATAAGTTCAAAACTTAGAGAAGAATGGTCAGCAGAATTCTTTGATTTTTATAATCTTCCAACTTTGACTCCAGAAGAAGTAACAAAAGGAATGGGAGAGGGATATACACAAGCAGATTTACCAAGAGATATAAGCGAAAGATTTGCATATATGACAGCATTGATAACAGCTGATGAAAGCCAAGTAGAGTCATGCAGAGAATTTATAAGGAAACATTGTGATCCAGAATATTTAGAGGTATTTGATATATATTGGGCAGGAAACGATGAAAGGAAAATGGAAAAAATAAGCGAACTACAAGAAATGTCTTTATCATTACATACTGGAAAAGAAACAAGAGCGTATGCAGTAGATGGAATAGAAAAATATACAGATATAGGACAAATGTATAGTACATATTTAACAAGAGAATCTAAAGAAGTTATGAATGAAGAACATGAAAGAGAATGATTATAAAAAAGTGGTAGTAGCTAATTTTAAGAAAGGAGAAGCATATAAATGAGTTCTAATACAGATTTAATTTATGATGTAAAGAGAAAAATGTTAGCAAAATATCCTAGATTTGGTAGTGAAATAGCAGTAGCTAATATTGAATTTAAAGATAATTTAAAATATCATACAGCAGCAACTGATGGAAAAAATATATATGTTGATCCTAACTATTTTGCAGCTTTAAGTGAAAATGATAGATTATTTACAATAGCACATGAAATAATGCATATAAAATTTATGCATATGTTTAGATTAAAGGATAAAAGTGGAGTAAAAAGAGATCCAGAACTTTGGAATATAGCGACTGATGCTATTATAAATGCTAATTTAGAAAGAGATGGATTTACAATTAAAGAAGGATATGTAAATATGCCAGAAGCATTAGATTATTCAGCAGAAAAATTTTATCAGAAATTATTACAAGAAAAAGAAAAAAAAGAGCAAGAACAAAAAAATAACCAAAACCAAGAACAGGGAGAGAGTGAAGAACAAGAGCAAGATAATCAGCAAGGAAGTGAACAAAGTCAGCAACAAGATAATAAAAAAGGCAATAATCCAAATCAAGAACAAGAAGATGAACAAAATAGTAATAATGAAAATTCAGAACAAACTGAAAATCAAGAGTCAGATAACAATAAAAGTCAAGGAGATGACCACAGTTTATGGGAAGAAGCTTTTAAAGAACAGCAAAATTCTAGGAAAAAAGGACAAAGACAAGATAAGAATACACAAAAGCAAGCTCAAAAACAAACTCAAGAACAAGAACAAGACCAAGAGCAAGAAGAGGAACAGATAGATACGGACTTTGATGAAAGAGGAGAATTTGAAGATAATAGAAAAGAAAAGAGAGAAAAATTCAAATCTAGAAGAGAAAAAACCGAAAAAGATATAAGAAATACTGATAAAGGAACAATTGAATTAGGCGATATAGGAAAAAGTAAAGAAGAAATTGATTGGAAACTCCTAATACGCAAAGAAATAGAAAAAAGCGAAACAATTTGGAGCCAAAGGCGTTCTATTGCAGAAAATAATTATGCGTATAGATTAGAAGAAAACGATATCGAAGATGATGCAGAAACAGAAGTTATGATTGATGTTTCTGGGTCAGTAGATTTAGAATTAGTAAAATCATTTTTAAGACAACTAAAACCATTATTACAACAATCAAAACTAAGAGTAGGATGCTTTAATGAACAATTTTGGGGAATGGTAGATATAAAAAATGTAAGAGAAATAGATAATTTTACTATACCTAGAGGAGCTAGAGGACATTCAGCATGGACAGAAGATTGGGATTTAGCAGTTAGGTCATTTACTAAAAAAAGAGAAATAAACAAAATTGTTTTTACAGATGGTTATCCTTGTCCTGGGACTATGCCAAAGGAAGATTTAAAAAGAGAAAATATTATATGGTTAGTGTATGGAAATAAAGATTTTAAACCTTGTTGTGGTAAGGTTATAAATATCACAGAAAAACAATTAGAACAATTACATCAAATTGATAAAAGTAGTTCTATGAAAGATATAAGTAGATAATGTGCTATAAACTGACTTGTTTTTTGAAACAAATGTTGAAAAATTGTGTTGTCAATAACCAATGAAAAGTTCACCCTAAATAAAGCAAAATAATCAGTGAATTGTTCACCCCTTAGATAATATTTTGCTTTACTTTTAGGTAATAACAAATTAATATATTGGTAGCTTCTCTTTTACATTTCTAAAGCAATAAAGAAAATATATTGATTCAAAATATTTTCAATAGAATCACTTTGAGATGTTGAAGGAAGTTCTTTATTATTCAAAGGTGTAAGAGCATACAATTTACCATTGTAAAGTGCTTTTACACCAATTTTTTTGCTGATTAATATTTCTAAACGTTTCTTGTGTAAAATTTCTTTACATTCAATTTTGAATTTTTGGTTTTTAATTGAAATTGTATTGCTAACATCTGGAGTTCTGAGTAACTTAGCAGTTAAGATTAAATCTAAATTTGTACCCTTTGGTAGCTTTACAAAGGCACTTTTATTGCTTTTAGGTTTTACACTAAATTTTTCATTGTATCTTTTTAAAAAGTCAGGTAAAAATTTGTTGGCAGCTTCAATATCTTTTATGTCATACTTATTGAATTCAACTCTTAATCTATCATGAAGAGTGTTCCAAAGTCTTTCGATTCTGCCTTTTGCTTGTGCAGAATTAGCATGTATTGGCTCAATACCAAAGTGGTCTAAAATTTCTCCATAACGAGTAGAATATTCTTCAATTCCTTTAAGTTGATCTTCAATTGAAACTTCCTTTTTCAAATTATTGAACATAATATTTGTTCCATCAGTATAAATAGATTGAGGAGCACCATATTTTCTCAATGTTTGACGTAAAACTTCTAAATAGCCTTGAAGACATTCATTCTTACACATATATAGTCCAGTAACTATTCCGGTAGCATCATCAATGAAACCATGCAAAGAATAAAGTTTGTCATTGCCTTTAAAAAATTGAAAAGGTGTACCATCCATTTGAAGCATTTGCCCTTTTTGAGGTAATCTTTCGCGTCTACGATGAATAACTTGTTTTTTATGTTTTCTCGGACTTTTGATGCTCTTTTCCTTTAAAATTCTTGTGACTGAAGAATAACTAACATTAATTTTTTCATCTTCTTGAATCATTTCAGTAAAATGCGTAAAATTAGCTTCTTCATAAATATCTGATTGTTTTAGTGCTACAATTTTGCTTCTTGTTTCTGCTGAAATAGTTGAAATAGGTTGCTTTCCGCAATTACCATGTATAAATATTTTTTCACCATTCTTTCTGTAATTTTGTTTCAACTTTTTAATATACCTTTCAGAGAAATGAAGTCTATTTGCTGCTTGTTTTACTGTAAGTTGACCATTGACACAAGCTTCAATAACCACCTTTTTTAAGTTTTCTTTGTCATTCATAAAAATTCTCATAACCTCCCAATTATATATTAAAGGGGTGAACAAATCATTGAAAATTTTTATAGGGTGATTTTATCATTGATTATTCATAATGTTTCTTCTTTTATTCTTGACAACTGCTTTTGTTAGATATAAAATAGAAATGAAAAATAGGAATTATTCTTATTTTTGAAAGAAGGAGTTTATGAAAAACTATTCAAGACAAAGAGAAGATTTGTTAAGCATTTTAAAAAATTCTAAATCACACCCAACTGCTGAAGAACTCTATAATAGTATAAAGGAAAAAATTCCAAGTGTTAGTAGAGGGACAGTATATAGAAATTTAAAAGACTTAGTGGATGAGGGATACATTATAAAAATTTCTATGGCGGGTGGAGCAGACAGATATGATTATATTCACAAAAAACATAATCATATTATTTGTAAATATTGTGGAATGGTTAAGGATTTTGAGTATGATTTCGATTTAAAAAATGTAAAACTATCAGTAATTAAACAAACGGAGATGGATCCTTTATTAGATGGTGTGATTGTATATGGAATTTGTGGAAAA
Source organism: bacterium (assembly GCA_963637565.1). Lineage (GTDB taxonomy): Bacteria > Bacillota > Clostridia > TANB77 > UBA1234 > UBA1234. Next base: position 7,136 of record CAVHNT010000043.1, on the reverse strand, counting down.
TGCAAAGAAAAAAATGGGAGGTATTAAATTATGGAATTAAAAGGTTCAAAGACAGAAAAAAATTTAATGGAGGCTTTTGCGGGCGAGTCTCAGGCAAGAAATAAATATACTTATTATGCAAGCAAGGCGAAAAAAGAAGGATATGAACAAATTGCAGATTTATTTTTAGAAACAGCGGATAATGAGAAAGAACACGCAAAACTTTGGTTTAAGCTTTTACATGATAATGACGTTCCATCAACAATAGAAAATTTAAAAGATGCTGCATCTGGAGAAAATTACGAATGGACAAACATGTATGAGAGAATGGCAAAAGAAGCAAGAGAAGAAGGATTTGATAGAATTGCATTTTTATTTGATGGTGTTGCTAAAATAGAAAAAGAGCACGAGGCAAGGTATCTAAAATTATTAGAAAACGTAGAAAATGGTTTAGTATTCAGCAAAGATGGAGAAAAAATTTGGAAATGCAGAAATTGTGGTCATATCGTAATTGGTAAGTCTGCACCAGAGATTTGTCCAGTATGTGCACATCCAAAAGCATATTTTGAAATAAAAGCAGAAAATTATTAATATAATGAGGTGAGAATATGAAGAATACTCGCTTTTATATATGTGAGACATGTGGAAATGTAATTGGCTTTATAGATGGCAACCCAGATAGAATTATTTGTTGTGGAAAACCCATGCAATTAATTATACCAAACAATGTAGATGCATCGAAAGAAAAACATTTGCCTTATCTAATAGACAATGGAAACGATTTGGTTGTTAGAGTTGGCGAAGTTGAGCATCCAATGGAAGAAGAACACTATATTTCTTGGATTGCACAAGTAACCGAAAATGAAACTACTAGGATTAGGTTAAGACCAAATGAAAAACCAGAAGTGAAATTAAAAAACATAAAAGGTGCAACAATTTATTCTTATTGTAATAAACATGGACTATGGGCAATAGAAAATAAATAAAAATATTATTAAAAGGGCAGTTTCTGATTGTTTGAGTGTAACAAAAAGGACTGTCCCTGTTTGTTTCGCTTTCTTGTCGAAAAAAATATTGTGTTGATGATGCCGAAATGGTAATATTAATATACTAAGCTTATTAATTAAAAGGAGGATAAAAATGGACAGTGAGAAAACAATAAAAATTAGGTACAAAGAATTTTCAAAAGGAATGGATATTTTTCAAACAGTTCTTGTATATTTAATTTCATTACTAGTACCATTATTTTTAGGTCAAATACTAAATACTATATTTGGAGCAACTAGTGTGGTAGCAACAAATTCACAACTTATAATTGGTTCAATTGTAAATGCTACATTAGTAATGACAGCATTAAATTTAAAAGGAACAGCTAAAATCATGGGAGTAGTTACAATGCCAAGTGTAGCGACAATATTAGGTGGATACGTATTCCATACAGCATCTCCACTTATGGTATATATGATACCAGCAATATGGGTTGGAAACTATGCCATTGTATACATGTTTAAAAAATTATTAGTAGTAAAAAATAAAAATTATTTTTTGACTGCTATATGTGGAATAGTATTAAAAGTAGCAATTATATTTGGTGCATTTTCAATATTAAACTATATCGGAATATTCCCAGAAAAACTTGTGGCTAACCTACAAAAGGCAATGGGAATGACTCAACTTATAACTGCAACTATCGGTACAGTAATAGCTTATGCGTTTTATTGTTTAGAGAAGAAAAAGTAATATTTATATAAAGAACTATAATATCCTTAGTGATAAGAAACTTTGATTATAGCATGTACAAGTGCATGGAGTATAAAAAACACTTATTAAACTAAAAAATTTAGTAAGTGTTTTCTATATTTATTTATACCATTTTACATCTGTAACATATATTACTTCTTAAGCTTATTGTAATAAACATGGACTATGGGCAATAGAAAATAAATAAAAACATTATTAAAAGGACAGTTTTTGATTGTTTGAGTGTAACCAAAAGGACTGTCCCTGTTTGTTTCTGTTTCTGTTTCTGTTTGTTTAAAATCAAACTTTTCTGTTTGTCCAGTTTGTGGCAATATAATACATACAATGGGAGAAAATATAAATTTTCATTAAAGAGGAGTTTTATAGCTTCTCTTGTTTTTATGCCTAAAAAGTGTTAGAATACACAATATTAAAGGGATTGATATAACTAGTTTGAAAAAACGAATTTGTGACTTTCGTTCGTTCCCAAAGAAAAAATCGAATTTAACCAGACAAAATTTGATTCGTAGGAACGAATTGATGGTTGAATGTAATCATAACAAATAGGTAAGGAAGTGAAAAAATGTTTAAATTACATTCGAATTTTGAGCCTACAGGTGACCAACCACAGGCTATAGAATATTTAAGTAAAGGAATTGAAGAGGGTAAGAAATACCAGACACTTTTAGGCGTTACGGGTTCTGGTAAAACTTTTACAATGGCAAATATTATACAAAAGGTTCAGAAGCCAACGCTTATTTTAGCACATAATAAGACACTAGCAGGTCAGCTATATTCGGAGTTCAAGGAGTTCTTCCCAGAAAACGCAGTGGAGTATTTTGTATCTTATTATGATTATTATCAGCCAGAGGCATATATACCACAAACTGATACTTATATTGAAAAGGATTCTGCTGTAAACGAGGAGATAGACAAACTTCGTCACTCTGCTACAGCGGCTCTTTTTGAACGTAAGGATGTTATAATTGTTGCGAGTGTTTCATGCATTTATGGCTTGGGTGACCCTGATGATTATAGTGGTCTTACAATTTCTCTTCGCCCTGGAATGAAACTTGAAAGAGATGCCTTACTTAAAACTTTGATTGAACGTCAATACGATAGAAATGAGATTGATTTTAAACGTGGTAAGTTTAGGGTAAGAGGAGATACCGTGGAAGTTTATCCATCTAATGAAAATGAAAAGGCAGTAAGAATAGAATTCTTTGGCGATGAAATCGAAAAAATTTCTGAAATCAATCCATTAACTGGTCATAGAATTGGAATTAGAAATCATGTTCTTATATTTCCAAATTCACATTATGCTACATCTAGAGAAAAGATGCAAAAAGCAGTAAAGACAATAGAAATAGAACTTGCTGAAAGAGTTAAAGAGCTTAAGGAACAAAATAAACTTGTTGAGGCGCAAAGAATTGAACAAAGAACTAATTTTGATATTGAGATGATGCTTGAAACAGGTTTTTGTCAAGGAATAGAAAATTATTCAAGACATATAAGCGGAAGAGCACCTGGTAGTGCACCATATACACTTATGGATTATTTCCCTAAGGACTTTTTACTTATGATAGATGAGTCGCATGCTACTGTGCCACAAGTCAGGGCAATGTACAATGGAGATAGAGCGAGAAAAGAAAGCTTAGTTGAATATGGTTTTAGACTTCCTTCTGCTTTTGATAATAGACCTCTAAAATTTGAGGAATGGGAGAAGAGGATTAATCAAGTTGTGTTTGTTAGTGCTACACCGGCTGAATATGAACTGGAACATTCTAAAGACAGAGTGGTGGAACAGATTATACGACCTACAGGTCTTTTAGATCCTAAGATTGATGTTAAACCTGTTGAAAATCAAATTGATGATTTAATAGAGCAAATAAATATAACAGTTGAAAAAGGTGAAAGAGTACTTGTTACAACTCTTACAAAGAAGATGGCTGAGGACTTAACAGCTTATTTAAAAAATATTAACATTAAAGTTACATATATGCATTCTGATATTGATACTTTGGAAAGATTAAAGATTTTGAAGGAGCTAAGAGAAGGTAAATATGATGTGCTAGTAGGAATTAACCTTCTTAGGGAGGGTCTCGATCTTCCTGAAGTTTCTCTTGTTGCCATACTTGATGCTGATAAAGAAGGATTCTTAAGAAGCGAACGTTCATTAATTCAGACAATTGGTCGTGCTGCAAGAAATGTTGAGGGTAGAGTTATAATGTATGCGGATAGCCTTACACAAGCCATGGAAAAGGCGATTTCTGAAACAAATAGAAGAAGAAAAATCCAAATGGAATATAATAAGGGACATGGAATCATTCCACAATCTATTAAGAAGAAGATTAGAGATGATATCAAAGCGACTATTATTGAAGATGAAAAAGCCAAATACGACATTGGTGAAAATAAATCTATTGATGATGTTATTGATGAACTTACAACTCAAATGCTTAAACATGCTGAAAAAATGGAGTTCGAAGAGGCTGCAAGTTTAAGAGATGAAATAAAAAGACTTGAAGAAATGAAAAATGAATAAATTGTTGTAAAACGAAGTCAAAATATTATATAATAATAGCGAAAAACTAAAGATAAACAAGGAGGACAATATGTTATTTGGAGAAATTTTGCTACTTGTGATTGGAATTTTACTTTTGATAAAAGGTTCGGATTTCTTTGTTGATGCGGGGGCAGAGATAGGAAAAACTTTGAAAATTAATGAGCTATTACTTGGAGTTACTATTGTTTCTTTTGGTACTAGTTTGCCAGAGTTTATAGTTGCGTTAACAAGTGCTCAGTCGGGTAGTACAGAAATAGCACTCGGAAACATACTTGGGACAAATCTTTTTAACACATGTGCAATACTTGCAATTATTGCTATTGTGAAACCAATAAGATTTACTAAAGAAACAGTAAGAAAAGATATGTATATGTCCGTTTTAACATCATTTATATTGATGATTTTAATGGCAGACAAAATAATTGATGGAGACAGCATTAATATTTTGTCAAGAACTGATGGATTGGTATTATTGGCACTATTTGCAGTTTTTATTTATTATACTTTATATTCTTTTACAGATATTTGGAAAGAAAGAAAAAATAAAAATGAAGAATTAAAGCTGAAGTTGAAAGATATAGATTCACTAACTAAGAACATATTGCTTATGATACTTGGAATTGTAATGGTGTTTGCAGGTGCTAATGCCTCGGTTGATGCTGTTGAAAAGATAGCTGTTATATTAGGTATTTCAGAAACATTTATTGCAATTCTTGTTGTGGCAATTGGAACATCTCTTCCTGAAATATTCACATCAATTGCGGCATTGAAAAAGGGAAAGCAAGATATTGCAGTAGGCAATTTAATTGGAAGTAATATGGTTAATATATTGTTTGTGCTTGGAACAGCTGTTACAATTAGTCCGATAAAGCTTCAGATGGATTCACTAGTGATAGATGCTTTTACTTTCTTTTTAGTAACAATAATTTTGGTGTTGCATGCTAAAGGTGGTAAAAAGTATGAAATGGGAAAGGGAGAAGGCTTTTGCTTACTTGCAATATACGTAGTATATACTTTATATGTAATTATTAGGGGATAGTATTTAGAATTTCTTTGAGGGGAGAAAATTAGGATGAAAAGAAAAATAATTAGCATAGCAGGAGATTTAAGTAGCGGAAAAACAACAGTAACAAAACTTATGCAAGAGACACTAGGCTATGAAATATATAGAAATGGAGAATATTTCAGAAAATTGGCTGCTGATATGGGAATGAGCGTTACAGATTTCAATATCTATGTTAAAGAACATCCAGAAATAGATAGAAAAATAGAACAGAGTGCAAAAGAATATGCACAAAATCATGAAAACTTGATAATTGATGCAAGACTTGGATGGTATGCAGTCCCAGAATCTTTTAAAGTTTATTTAAGAGTTGATGTAGATGAGGCTGCTAAAAGAGCATTTAATGATCCAAATAGGAAAAAGACTGAAAATTTTGCAACAGTTGAAGAACAAAAAGCTGATTTGATAAAAAGATTTAATCTAGAAAATGAGCGTTATTTCAATTTGTATGGCGTTAGAAAAGAGGATATGTCAAATTATGATTTTGTATTGTTTACAACAGAGTTGACACCAGAAGAAGTTAATAATAAAATAATCGAGGCTTATGAGAAATGGTTGAATTCTCCTAGCGAAGAATAGACAAATAAGAAATAGTTCACTTGCATTAAGAAAGTGAGGTGATACAAGTTGAATTATTTAGAAAATAGAACTAAAAAAGTTCAAAAATTACACAGCACATATAGTGAAGATAAAGAAATACCAGATGTAATAAAGGAATTGATTGAAATACCGGAAGTAAAAAGACTTTCAGCAATAGATCAAAATGCAGGTATTGAAAGGTCTGGCTTTAATATTTTTAATTACAATTATTCAATTTTGGATCACTCATTAGGTTTTGCACTTATATTAAACAATTTTGTGTCTAATAAAAAGCAGATAATAGCAGCACTTCTGCATGACATGGATGTGCCCGCTTTTGCATATAGTACGATGCAAGTTGATAAGAAAAATTATGACTCAAAAGAGGATGAATTGACTGTTTTTGATGCTATTGTTGGCTCTGATAAACTGTTTGAATACTTCTTGAAAAATGAAATATCCATAGATGAAATGTGTGATTATACTAAATATCCAATTGCGTATAATGTAGTGCCACACCTTTGTGCACATAGATTAGAGTATTTCTTGCATACAATGTATTTTAATGATATGTGCACGACTGATGAAATTCGTGAAATATATAACGATTTGTTGATAATTCCAAATGAAGAAAATATGCCAGAATTTTGTTTTAACACACCAGAAATTGCAAAAAAGTTTTGCTTACTTAGTGTTGAATGTGGTGAAGCATATCGCTCCTATGAATCAAAAGCGTCAATGCAATTTATTTCTGATACATTAGGAGCAATGCTAAGAAGAGAGGTTATTTCAAGAAAAGATTTATACACTTATGGTGATAAGGTTATAATGGAAATGGGATTAAATTGTAGTGATAAAAGAATAAGTGATAGATGGAGATACTTGCCAGAACTAAAGAAGGTTTATACTAAGTTTAATATCCTTGAAGACAAAAAATGTAATAAAATGAAATCAAATTTAGTATATGCAGATGTACTAATTAGAGATAAAAACGCAAATGTTACAAGAACGTCAAAGCGATTCCAAGAGTGTAAAGAGGCAATAAATAGATTTTTAAATTCAGATACAGATTTATATTTTTATATAGATTATGAAGATTAAAAGCCCTACAAAAATGTAGTGGCTTTTATTTATACAATAGGAAATTTGTCCCCTTTTATGTATTAATTTTCTTTCCTATTGTATAAAAAACTTTAATTTATGCGAGAG
>CAVHNT010000042.1:0-18952 GCA_963637565.1 bacterium | reverse complement strand
GTCGAAAACTCTCGAGGGACGAAAGAATGAAAATCGAAGATTTTCATCTTTCTTGCTATATCTTGCTTATAATTTCTAATTGATATATAATGTCTAATACAATTTTATGAAAGGATAAGATACATGGCAAAGAAACTTTTAATTACAGAAAAACCAAGTGTAGCAATGGAGTTTGCAAAAGCACTAAAAGTTAATACAACCAGAAAAAATGGATATTTGGAATCGCCAGATTATGTTATAACTTGGTGTGTTGGTCATTTAGTTACCATGAGTTATCCAGAAGTTTATGATGAAAAATATAAAGCATGGAGATACGATACATTACCATTTATTCCAACAGATTGGAAATACGAAGTGATAGAAAGCGTAAAATCACAATTTGATATCGTTAAAAATCTACTTCTTTCAGATGATATAGATACAATATATGTTTGCACTGACTCTGGTAGAGAAGGAGAATATATATATAGATTAGTAGACCAAATGATTGGTGTACAAGGTAAAGAAAAAAAGAGAGTTTGGATTGACTCTCAAACAGAAGAAGAAATATTAAATGGCATAAAGAACGCAAAAGATTTATCTGAGTACGATTCGTTATCTGATAGTGCATATCTAAGAGCAAAAGAAGATTATTTGATAGGTATTAATTTTTCAAGACTTCTTACACTATCTTACGGAAAAGAGGTAGCAAAACGCAATAATGAAGAGAGAACATCAATTTCTGTTGGTAGGGTTATGACTTGTGTATTGGGTATGATTGTGGAGCGAGAATATGAAATTTTAAACTTTGTTAAATCTAAATTTTATAAAATACAGTCTACATTTAAAGACGGAATAACAGCAGAGTGGAAATGTGAAAGGGATAATCAAAATAATTTAGATATTGTGAAGCTGGCCATAGATAAGGATTTGATATATAATGATATTGGCTTTAAGAATGAAGGAGATGCCCTTTCGTTTATAAAGACGTTAAAAGATTCAAATGCAGAGGCAACAGTACTTGAATTTACTAAAAAAACTCAAAAAGAAAATGCCCCTCTTTTATATAATTTGGCTGAAATTCAAAATGAGTGTAGTAAAAAATTTAAGATATCACCAGATCAGACTCTTGAAATTATACAATTGCTATATGAAAAAAAGCTTGTTACATACCCTAGAACTGATGCGAGAGTGCTTTCTACTGCAGTTGCAAAAGAAATTAAAAAGAATCTTAATGGACTTGCTAAGGGGTATAAGGATGATGAAATACAAAACTTGTTAAACAAAATGATAGAAAATAAATATAGCTTGGATATAGTGAAGAGTAAATATGTAGATGATTCTAAAATCACAGACCACTATGCATTAACACCTACAGGGCAAGGATTTGAAAATCTAGATTCGCTATCTGATATGCAAAAAGACATATATAAATTAATTGTAAAAAGATTCCTTAGTATATTTTTTCCACCAGCCGAATTTCTTAAACTTGCAGTTACTATTGATATAGCTGGACAGAAGTTTTATTCCAATTCTAAAGTTTGTACAAAACTTGGTTATTTAGAAGTTGTTAAGGCTGACAAAAATGATAATACTGATACAACTGCCAGCGATGCTTTAAGTAAAATGAAAAAAGGTCAAAAACTTACAATAGATGATATAACTGTAAAAGAGGGAGAAACAACACCACCAAGTAGATACACCTCAGGTTCTATAATTCTTGCAATGGAGAATGCAGGAAAACTTATCGAAGATGAGAGATTAAGAGAACAAATTAAGGGGTGTGGAATCGGAACGAGTGCGACTCGTGCCGAAATAATAAAAAAACTGAATAGAATATCATATATAGATATAAATCAAAAAACACAAGTGTTGACTCCAAATCCAAAAGGAGAACTAGTATATAAGGTAGTTAGATTTACTATACCAGATATGCTAAATCCACAGCTTACAGCGAGTTGGGAAAAAGGGTTAGACATGGTTGCAAAAAAAGAAATTGAAAAGGATGTGTTCATGGATAAACTTGAAAAATATATTGTAAACAAAGTCAACAAAGTAAAAGGGTATTAAAAATAGTTGAAAAACCAAATCATCATACTGAGAAATGAGAAAAAACAGAAAGATTAAGAAAAATAGAAAACGGGATATCACTAATAGTATTATTAATAAAAATATTCTAGGTGTGTCTGCGTAATTACATTGTGTCAATCATACGACAATAATTATAATGAGTCGATGAGCCATATATTATAAACGTCATTTTAACAGGTGGCGTTTTTTCTATAGTTGGAAAGTAACAAGTCTTCAAACAAAAGCATACAATTATATTGAATACTTGAAAAAAGAGGTGAATACGTTGAGTTCTTACATAATAGAAGGTGGAAATAGATTAAAAGGTGAAGTCGAAATTTCAGGCTCGAAAAATGCGGCATTGCCAATAATAGCTGCAACTATTTTAAATAAAGGCATAACAGTAATAGATAACATTCCAAACATAAGGGATGTAAAGATGATGTATTCAATATTAGAAAAGTTGCGGTTGCAAAGTAACCAAAGATGGAGATAAAGTTATTTTTGATACTCAAGACATAATTAGTAGTGAAATACCAGAAGACCTAATGCACGAAATGCGTTCATCAGTAATAATAGCAGGAGCTTTGATAGGCAGAATGCATGAATGTAAATTTACATATCCAGGGGATTGCGATTTTTGATTGATACACCGGACAAGCATAAAATAAATGAGTGGATAAAAGAATTTATAAATAAACAGAAATGTTGAAATGATAGAAATACCAGAGGTTTGGGGTTCCTTTTTCGTTGTAGAAAGAAGTGTGATATATATGAAAAAATCTGATGGAAAATGGATACCGTACGAAATACTAACTGATACTCATTTATCTGATAAAAAAATCATTTTATCAATGATTATATACTTCAACATGCAAGATGCTTGGTGTGTTGCTTGGAACGAATATTTAGCTTATCTATTAAATATAACGTAGGATAGAGTATCAAAGATAATTAGTTCTTTAAAGAAAAAAGGCTATATTAATGTAAAACTTAATTATATGGATGGAGATAATAAGGTTAGAAAAAGAGTGGTAGTTGTTATAAAACAAGAACTTGTAAAATCATTTAGCAAGAAGTCAAAATCACTAGGTGAAAATAACTACTTAAGTAGTCAAAAACAACTAGCAGATGTAGGCAATTTTATCGAGCACAATATGAACGATTAGCGATAAAAAGAGGAAAAAAGAGAGCCATTCTAGCTGTTGCTCATTCAATATTAATATCTATATAATATATAATAAAAAATGATACAGAGTATGGAGAATTAGGTGTGAATTATTATAATCAATTTAATGTAGAGAAAAAAGCAAATGTTTATATGAAAAAACTAATGGACTTAGGATACAATGTACAAATAACTGCACAAGTAAATTAAACCCACAAAACCAAGTGTAGTGTACTACAAAACTTAAATGTTGCAAATAAATTTTATTATTTTTTACCCTTGGATAGGGAGATTTTATAAATATTATTAAAGTTTTAAAAATTACTTAAAATTGACCTATGGGTATTTTGCACTTTTTAGTTTGGGAATTTAATGCTTTTCGTAGTAGTAACGAAATTTTTCCTTTATTCTATCCGAAATGATGTCGGTGAATATCTGTTTATAATCTTCTGTATCATCTGAATTTTTAGGTGCAATAAATACCGCAAAAGGTAATTTGTCCTTATTTATCTTTTTTGTTTCTTTTTCCAGAATATTCACCTGCCTTCCATTTCAATATATTCTGCATTTCTGTGTAGTATTACTTAAAGCCATAAGTAGTAGCTTTCTGCCCATATGAGATTTGTTCTCATCACTCTTTTTAGAGAATTGCCACTCTTTACATCACGCTAGCCAGACGAAAGTTTCATTATCTGTGCTTATAGCTTGCTATTAAATTTTCAATGTACGATTTGTATTTTTCCCATTAAATGCCAACTAAAATCATTCCCTTTATGAATAATAGCAAAAATATTATTGTAAATAATAACTACTTTTGATATAATGCACTTGTGTGGTAATTATATGCGGAGGTGCAAAATGATTAATCTTGAACAATATAGAGATTTATGGTTAAAAGAAAAGATGGATGATGTGATAGGCTTTTATCCAAGAGAGTTTTATCCTTTTGATAATTTTAGTTCTTTCAAAGTTTTATATAATGGGCATTTATATTCTTCATTAGAAGAAGCGTATCAAGCAGCAAAATTTATTGGTGTAGCTTCAGAAATTGAAGAAAAGATAAAAAATTCATATTCTGCTCATGAAGCACAAAAGATCGCATATGAAAATAGAGACAAACAGAGAAAGGACTGGGCTGAGGTAAAAGAATCGATTATGGAGGAGCTACTAAGACTTAAACTTGAACAAAATCCATATGTAAAGAAAAAACTACTTGAAACAAAAGACTATTTAATTGTTGAAGATTCACCAAAAGATAATTTTTGGGGCTGGGGAAAAGATAGACAAGGTAACAACAATTTAGGGAAACTTTGGATGAAATTACGTGATGAATTATTACAAGAAGAACAATAAAAGCATTGTAGAGCATCGACATAATAGATGCTCTATTTTTATACAATAGAAAAGTAATAAATTTGCAACCTTTTATGTATTGATTTTCTTTCCTATTGTATAAAAAACGTTAATTTATGCGAGAGACTTTCTCCTTTTCAGTCGAAAACTCTCGAGAGTCGAAAGAATGAAAATCGAAGATTTTCATCTTTCTTGTATAATTGAAAAAGGAGTTTTGAATATGGATATTTCAAAATATGTAGAATATGTTGTCAAAGAAAAAGATCTTCCTATGAGCACCAAAGGTGTAGTTGAACAAGAACTGAGAAAAACTTTTTCACGAAAATATAATGCAGTATGTTTAGATATAGATGGTACGTTAGTACAGAATGATGAAATATCAGATAGTATGTCAGATTCACTTTATTATATTTTGAGAAGACCTGTACCTATTATATTCATTACTGGAAGAGGAGAAAACGGGTTAAAGGATTTTGTTTCCTCAACGATAAGCAAATTGCGAGATACATACGGAGATAGATTTGATTTATACAAAGACATTATCGGAATAACTAATGATGGAGCATTTCTATTTTATTCTTCTGGTGATGAGGGTTGTGGATATTTAGATAAATGCGATTGCTTGGTTGATGTTTCTAAGATTAATAAATTAAATCAGGTAAAAGAAGAATTTGAACAGGAAAAAATAATTAATGGCGAAAATATTAGCTTTTCATATTGCTCATCTTTTGGAAATGCTTTAGCAAATGTTAGGGTTCAGTTTTTGGTAGATTCACAAGATATAATAGATTATATTTGCAAAAAGGTATCTCAAAAGGCGCTTGAAGTAACAACTGGAGAATATCATTCGAGAAAGATAATCCAAATAGCTATGTCAAACAAAGGAAAAGCAATTGAGGAAGTTGAAAAATTTTTAGGAATACCAACAAATTCAATGTTAAGAATTGCTGATCAAGGAGATGAAAATGGAAATGACTACACAATGCTCGATTGTACGCAAGGTTTTACGGTCAATACTGTATCTAAAAGCTTAAATGGATGTTTTCCTATATTTGATGAAGATGGCAAACGATTAAAAAATATGGAGGCAACAGAATATTTGATAAAACATATAGGCATATACCCGACAATATGTCTTGAAAAACCTAGCAGAGAAAAATATATTGTACAACTTGCTCAAGCAGAGAGATTAATTTTTTACGAAAGAAGTCCATTTATAAGTAAATATAATCAAATTTTTTCAAAAAATTTTTCAAATGCATATGGATTTGAAGATGTTTTTGATGCTAAATCTGGTGCAATTACATTCAAAGATTGGGAATGGCAAAGAATTGATGACTCAAATGAATTGAAAGAGTTATTTTGTACAAATGATAGGGAAAAACTAAAATATACATTGGACACAGATGCTGGAAAAATACTGCGTGGATGTGACACATATTATTATTTTTTAGCATATAAAGGAAAGGGCAAAGATGTTTCTGGTGAGAATATTTACGAGTGGTTGAATAATAACATTTCGTTCATGAACAAAGCTAGTCAGATACTATTGAATTATCAAATAAACAATAGTGAGGATGCCAAACTATTACTTGGTGTATTAGATAATGTTAGAAATATTAATTTGATGATGTTAAATACATCGATTATTAAAAATTTTTCGAGTGATAATATATTAATGTCTTTTGATAGATATTTAGAAAATTCTGAAATTAATGCTTGGTATAGCTTGTGTAATAGAACTTGTGAACTAATGAAAAGAGTTTGCTTCAATGTAGAGGATAAAGAAGATGTTGTAGGAGATACTCAAAAAGTATTAGAAAAGATTCTGCCACTATATCGAGGAACTGTTTTAGATATAATGAATAGAAAAAGTCACAAATTAAATAAAGTTTGCTTTAGAAGTTATAGGGAAATTGACAATTTTATTGAAAATTATATTACTGTTGATTATGCTACGCAAAAAATGCAATTAGGTCATCCTGACTTAAAAGACAAAGATGTTAATTTTATTGGTATAGCATATGGTGGATTGGAATTACCAATTTTAGCAAGAAATATTTTAAATGATACATATCCTATTAATACTTCTGTAATGAAGTTGGGAGGAAAATATAAAGATAGACATCAAGAAAATTCTTTAGAACAAAATGAAAATACAAAAGTAAGATTATTAGGGAATGATAAAATCGCAGAAATGCATAATATAGTGGCTGATGATAATGTTTTAACTGGAAAAACTTTGCAAATTGCATTAAATTTATTGTTTGTTAATAATGTTGATGTTGAAGAAATTGTTGCAGTTAGATATCCATCATTAAATAGAGTAGAGCAAATGTTTTTAAAAGGGCATGGAGCAATTGATACGACAAAATTCTTTTCATATATAAAGGGCTTATTGTTTCCAAGTCCATATTCTAAATTAAAAAATGTAGAAAATAATACTTATCTTGATGAATTAGGAGTATTTAATAAATCACGAGATAGAATATTAAAATATCTATACAAAAATGGAAGATATTCAAAAGATAGTGAAGCCGCTGACTTTAATGTTAGCAGATAAAAATAGAAATAAAGTTTTAAAGATTCTACCTTGCGGGGGTGATTCTTTAGGACTTTTTTTTGTATAATGTTACTATAATAATTAATGCACAAGTTAATATTATTGATACATCTTGCTTGAGGAGGGAAAGCATGAAAAAATTTAATGAGGAGAAGAGAGTAGTTATTTATTGTAGAGAGAGCAGAGATGATTATGGAGAGAACTATGAGAGGATTGAAACTCAAAGAGATTTACTTGTAAAGTATTGCAAGGCACAGGGTTATACAAATGTTGTAGAAATTATTATGGATGATGATAAGAGTGGTACTGACTTTAGCAGATTTGATGATATTAGGAAAAGAGCAAAGAATAAAGAAATTGATGTAATTGTATTTAAAAATTCTGCAAGACTCGGAAGAAATCAAAAAGAAGCATTAGATTTTGTAGAGTACCTTGGAGAAAACGGTGTTGAAATCATTTTTGAAGATGAACAGTACAATGAGGAAATGTTTGGATTATATGCGTGGTTTAATGAGCGAAGAGCTAGAGATGATAGTAAAAATATTCGTAGAAATTTACGTCACAAAATTGAAGAAGGGGAGCTAATTGTGAAAGCAATTTATGGATATGAAAAAGTTGATAAAAAACTTGTAATAAATAAAGAAACATCTAAAATTGTGAAAGAGATTTATGATTTATATTTAAAGGGTTGGGGCTATAAAAAAATAGCTACACAGTTAAACAAAAGAGGAGTGCCAACACCTTCAGAGTCAAGAAATTTTGAAAATACACCTAAAACAGATTTTTGGAGACCACAACATATTGTAAGAATATTGGACGATAGAAGATATACAGGAGATTATGTGGGTGGTCATACGGAAAAAGTAAGTTTTAAGTTAAAAAAGACTAGAGTAAAAAGTAAAGATGAGTGGACAATTCTTCCTAACCATCATGAACCAATTGTTGATAAAGATATATTTGAAAGAGTAGAGAAAATTAGGACAAAAAGAAAAAAAGACAGTGACAAATTAAATAATGGTTTTAAATTCGTAGATGCCGAGAACAGCTTATATTCTAGCATTTTGTGTTGTGGCAAATGTGGAACTCCTATGTATAAAAGAAAAGGTACAACAGGAGAGAAAAAAAGACCAGATGCGTATCTTTGCAAAAAGTATAGCAATGAAGGAGCATTAAATGAAGAAATAAAAGGAGATTATGGCTGTACTCCTCACCGAATTCGTATTCAGTATTTAGATGAAATTGTGCAAGGATATATTGATAATTTAGTGAGTAATCCAGAGTTTAAAGACTTTGTGATGGATAATGTCAAAGCAATTAGTATTAATAAAGTTGAATTAGATGAAGATTTGACAAAGTCAAAAGAGCTACTTGAAAAATATCAAAGGCAATACAAGCAGGTTTATGATGATAAGTTAAATGATTTGATTCCAGAGTTTATTTATAAGGATAAGAGAAAAGAACTAGAAGGGTTAATAAAAAACGAAGAGGAAAACTTTAAATCTTTGCAAGATAGATTAAACAAATTAAATAAATTAGCAGACAAAGAGGAGCTGATTTTTAAGGTAATTAAAGATATTAAAGAAAATGGATTAACAAAAGAAGAGTTATCAAGATTATTTGACAAGATTGTTGTATTTGAACCTTATGAAATTACAAAAGAACAAAAGGCAGAATATAACCTTACAAATGAAATGTATAAAGAATTGTATAAAAATGGAGGGCTGGCTTTCCACTTAAGGTTCATGTATCCACAAACTACCTCAAACAGGAGGATGTGAAATAGGAACAAGACCAATAAACCTTCATTTGGATGCATTTAAACAACTTGGTGTGGAACTAAAAGAGGAATCAGGATTTATAAATTGCAAATGTAGCAAACTTATTGGAACAGAAATAGTACTAGAATTTCCATCTGTAGGAGCAACAGAAAACATAATGCTTGCAAGTGTCTTAGCTGACGGAATAACATATATAAAAAATGTCGCTAGAGAACCAGAAATAAGAAATCTGCAAGATTTTTTAAATAGTATGGGAGCTAATATTGCAGGTGCTGGAAGCAACACAATAATAGTAAAGGGTGTTAAAAAATTACACGATACAACATTTTCAATAATTCCTGATAGAATAGAAGCTGGAACATATTTGTGTATGGCTGCTGCTACGAGAGGAGATGTCAAGATAACTAAAGTCAATCCAGAACACATTTCTTCAATTATCCATAAACTAAAACAAATAAATTGTAAAGTTGGCACTACAAAAGATTCTGTATATTTAAAAGTAAATAGGGAGTTAATTGGAACAAATATTAAAACAATGCCTTATCCTGGTTTTCCTACTGATATGCAATCACAATTTGTAGCCTTACTATCAACTGTTTATGGCACATCAATTGTTGTAGAAAATATATTCGAAAATAGATTTAAATATGTTAATGAATTAATAAGGATGGGAGCAAATATTACACTGGAAGGTAAGACAGCTGTTATTCAAGGTGTGAATAAACTTTCTTCTGCAAATGTTTGTGCAAAAGAATTAAGAGGAGGAGCAGCTTTAGTATTGGCAAGTCTATGTGCAGAAGGTATATCGACTGTAAATGAAACAGAATATCTTGAACGTGGCTATGAAAAATTAACTCAAAAATTATCAATATTAGGTGCAAAAATCGAAAAAAGATGATAGACTATAGGGTAGAAAAATATGGCGTAAATTTATAACAAGAAGTATTGTATATTTTTGGAGGGTTTAATGGCTAAAAAAAATAATAGATTTAAAGATATGAAAAAATCCAACATGAAATATACTCCTACATCTAAAGTAGGAGTTGTTTCAGGATCAAAAGAAAATAAAAATGTTGGTACAAGCATATTAATATTCTTCTTAGTGCTGGTTGTAATAGGATTAGGCATTGGAGTTATTTTTTCTCCATCCTTTGATGTTACCGAGGTAGTGGTACAAGATGGAATAAGAGTTACTAGTGGAGAAATTTCAAATATAGCTAATGTAAATATTGGCGAAAATATATTAAAACAAAATTATAAGGCTATAATTGATAATGTTGTATCAATGCCATACATAAAAGATGCCAAAGTAAAGCTTTTGTTTCCAGACAAGATAGAGATTGTATATACAGAACGAGAACCGTATGCTTTAATAAAATATCTTGAATCTTATGTGGTTGTTGATAAGTTTGGCTACATATTAGAAATAAAAAAAGAAAATGATTTAAATAATCTACCAATAATCTATGGGATAGATACTGATTATTATGATTTGGGTGAAATGCTTAAAGATACATCAAGAATAAAATATCAAAATGTAGTAACACTTTTAGAGACTGCAAAACAGCGTAATTTTCCATATGAAATATATGAAATCGATTATGATAAAACTAGTGAGTTAAAATTTTGGGTTAAAGGAAAAGAGATTGACATCATATATGGAGATATAGATAAAAACATAATTTCAGACAAATTAAGTTATTTGTCAGGTGTATTGGAAAAGCTTGGAGATAAAAAAGGTAAATTAGATATAAGCAGTGAAAGTTATATGGAAATGAAAACAATATTTTCTGAAAGATATTAGTAGAAAATTAATTATATAGAGGTGGTTTTATGAAGAAAATTACAGAAAAAAATAATTTGGATTTAAAAGGTTTAACAAGTACACAAGTTATAATTTGCTTGATATGTTTTTTACTTTCGTTTTTTATTACTGTTCAAGTAAGAACTATTAATAAAAGCGAAAATGATATATTAAGATTAAAAACAGAAAATGAATTAAGAGATGAAATAGAGCAATGGAAAGGTATGTATAATACTTCTGCAAGTAAAATAAATGAATTAAATAAAAAGATTGAGGAATATAGAGCTGACTTTTCTAGTACGGACGACAAGATTGCATTAATAAAGAAAGAATTAGATAAGGCAAATATAATGGCAGGAACTTCACAAGTAAAAGGACGTGGAATAACAGTAAAATTAGATGATACGTCTGCACTCGCTCAAATTGCTATAGATGCAGGGTATTATGATAGAAATGTATATATAATACACGATACAGATATATTATCTATAATAAATGAATTGGCGGCAGCTGGTGGCGAAGCATTTAGTGTAAATGGACAAAGAATAATTTCAACATCGGCGATAAGATGCGTAGGACCAGTTATACAAATTAATGGAGTAAACATAGCTGCACCATTTACGATTTCTGCAATAGGAGAGCCAGATACGTTAGTAGGGGCTTTGAATTTAAGAGGTGGAATAATGAGTGATATAAAGAACGCGAAGATAGATGTTACAATAGAAAAGCAAGATGAGATTACCATACCTGCATACGATAAAGTTATTGAATATCAATATGCAACACCGGTCACAGAGGAGGGATAAAAATGAATACAGTTTTAATGGGAACAATATGTGTTGTCTTAGGATGTATAATAGGAGCAAAATCTCCAACAATTCCTTATGAATATTCTAGTTACATGGCTATAGCAATTATGGCTGCCTTAGATAGCATAATAGGTGCTACAGCAGCAAAATTCCAAAATAAATTTGATGTTAATGTTTTTATTTCAGGATTCTTTGTAAATGCACTTATTGCTATATTATTTACAATGATAGGCGAGAGTTTAAATGTTGATATTTATCTTGCTGCAATATTTGTATTTGTATTTAGAATATTTAATAATTTATCAGTTATTAGAAGATTTTTTATTGATAAAGTTTCTAAAAAAATAGATAAAAATAGTTATAAATAATGCAATATTATATAATAAATTATAATGTCTAATATTAGGGAATATTGACATATCATTGTTGTGTGGTTAAAATAGAAAATGTGTAAATTCAAACGTAATGGCTTTGTAATATTATTGTAACATTTTTGTAATAAAATTGTTGACTTTTTTACGATAATATAATATTCTTAAATTGCTAAAATTGAGTGGGGGGTGTGTTGCTTGGCAATCGGAGATATAATAGTAGGAATCGACATAGGCACCTCTAAAGTATGTTGTTGTTTGGGGCAAATAAATAAGTTTAATCAAGTGGAAATATTAAATTCATCTAGTGTAGCTTGTGAAGGATTGAAAAAAGGAAAAATTGTAAGTCAAGATGCCGTAGCCAGGGCGATTAGATTTGCAGTTAGTGATATAGAAGCAACGCAAGACTTTATAATAAAATCTGCCTATGTAAATATTTTAGGAATGTATGTTTCTGTTTTTAAAACAAAACATAGTATAAAACTTGAAGATAAATATGCGGGTGTAACGCAAAAAGATATAGATACAATAATAAAAAGCGTAGGGAAGATACAAATTCCAGAAGGACAACAAATAATAGATATAGTTCCTTCAAAATTTATTACGGATTCGCGAGTTACTGATGATCCTATTGGAATATTTACAGATTACCTTGAAGCCGAATTAGATGTAGTTATAGCAGACAAATCAGTAGTAAAAAATATAGGTATGGCAATGCAAAAAGCAGGATTACAAATAGATGGTATAGTAACTAATGGCTTTGCCGTAAAAGATATAGTCCTTTCAGAAGAAGAAAAGTCGCAAGGAGTACTACTATTGGATATAGGTGATGGAAGCGTTGATATATCTGTATTCAAAAATAATGGAATACTGTATACTGATACAATTCCTGTTGGCGGTAACACGATAACAAACGATATATCAATTGGATTAGAAATTTCTTATCAAGAAGCAGACAAATTAAAGAAACAATACGGACTTGCTAGAGTATCATACATAGATAACGATTATAGTATAACGCTTTCAACATATAATGGAGATGCGAAGACTAAGACAATAAAATGTTCAGAATTAGTTGAAATAATTGAAGCAAGAGTGGAAGAAATATTCATGATGATAAGAGAAAGATTAGTAGAAAATGGCTTGCAAAATTCAATAAACTCTTGTGTTATATCAGGACAGGGAATAAACTCAATCAATAAAAGTGAGAAAACAGCTGAAGATATTTTGAAAATACCAGTTAGATTTGGAAATTCAAAAACAGCTAATTTGATAAAGCCTGAATGTTTAGGAGCATATGGAATTGTTAAATATGTATCTAATATAAAGCATTCAAAAAATATAGGAAGTAAAGTACAACAGGATGTTGAACAAACATTCTTCGAAAATGTTATACAATCTTTCAAAACACTTTTAGGTTCAAAAACTGATAAATTAAAGAAGTAGGAGGAATATAAAAATGTACGAACAAGAAACAAATTTTGACGGAATGGCAAAAATAAAAGTTATTGGTGTTGGTGGTGCTGGAAATAACGCTGTAAATAGAATGATAGATGCTAAAGTAACAGGTGTTGAATTTATTGCAGTAAATACAGATAGACAAGTATTACAACTTTCAAAGGCACCAACAAAAATACAGATTGGAGAAAAATTAACAAAATGTTTAGGCGCTGGAGGAAATCCATTAGTAGGAGAACAAGCTGCTGAAGAAACAAAAGAAGAAATATCAAATGCATTAAAGGGTGCTGATATGGTATTCGTTACAGCAGGTATGGGAGGCGGAACAGGAACAGGAGCCGCACCAATAGTTGCACAACTTGCAAAAGAACAAGGAATTTTAACAGTTGCAGTTGTTACAAAACCATTCTTCTATGAAGGAAAGAAAAGAATGCAAAATGCAGAAAGAGGAATTGCTAGCTTAAAAGAAAAAGTAGATACACTTGTTGTTATACCTAATGACAGAATAATGCAAGTAGCTGATAGAAAAACTTCTTTTGTTGATGGATTCATTATGTCTGATGAAGTACTTCGTCAAGGTGTACAAGGCATATCTGACTTAATTGCGATACCGGGTTTGATTAACCTAGACTTTGCAGATGTAAAGTCTATAATGTCAGATACAGGAATGGCACATATGGGAATTGGTAGAGCATCTGGAGAAAACAGAGCCGAGGAAGCAGCAAAGGCAGCAATAAACAGTCCATTACTTGAATCATCTATAGAAGGTGCAAGAGGTGTATTACTAAGCATCACAGCGGGACCAGACCTTGCAATATGTGAAGTAACAACAGCAGCAGAATTAGTACAAAAAAGTATAGATGCTGATGCTAACATTATATTCGGTGCAGTTATAGATGAAAAAATGGGAGATGAAATGTCTGTAACAGTGATTGCTACAGGTTTTGATAAAGATAGAGTTCCACTTTCAGCAGTAGCTGTAGATAGACTATTAGATAAATCCGTTTTTGATAAAAATAGTATACCAGAAGTAAAACCACAAGCAGCCAATCCAAATGACTTAGATGTTCCTACATTTTTAAGAAAAAGAAATAAAATAATAGACACAAATAACTTCTAAAATATAAGAATCCAATTCAAAAGAGTTGGATTCTTTTTATACAATATGAAAGTAACAAATTTGCAACTTTTTATGTATTAATTTTCTTTCCTATTATATAAAAAACATTAATTTATGCGAGAGTTTTTCATCTTTCTTACATAGTATTGTCAAATTACATTTATTGCAATTTAAAATTCATTGTGCTAATATAAAAACAGTCGAAAAAAGAGAGAGGGTGTTACAGTGGAAGAATTTTTTAATAAATATATGCAATTTGATTTTGGAAAAATAGTAGAACAACTTTTACCAGTATTATTAGTTTTTGTTATATGCGTGCTTACAATAAAGGTATTAATGCGGAGCTATAAAAAGGGCAATAAGGAAAACAAAACTTGAAAAAGGTTTATATTCATTTATTGAAAATACAATAAAAGTTATTTTATATTTTATAACTGTATTAATAATAGCAGATATGCTTAATATTCCAATAAATTCGTTAATTGCAGCATTTAGTGTAGTTGGATTAGCAGCTTCACTTGCAATTCAAGACTCACTTGCTAATTTAGCAAGTGGAATAATGCTTTTAGTTACCCATCCTTTTAAATGTGGAGATTACATTGAAGGTGCTGGAACAAGTGGAACGGTTAGAAGCATAAACTTTACACATACAGTATTATTAACGCCGAACAATATAATAATTCATGTTCCAAATAAACAAATAGTAGGTTCAGTTATAACAAATTATTCTGAGCAACCAAAAAGAAGAATAGAAATAACATTCAATATTTCGTATTCTGCAGATGCTGAAAAGGTAAAAGAAATAATGAGAAATGCTATAAATGCATATCCTAAAATACTAAATGATGAACCAATATTTGTTAGAACGACAGCATATCAGAGTAGTGGTATTGATTATACATTAAGAGTATGGGTAAAGAATAAAGATTATTGGGATGCATATTATGATTTGTTAGAAGGAATAAAGAAGGACTTCGATAGAAATGGAATAGAAATACCTTTTAATCAACTAGATGTAAATATTCATAATGGATAAGGATATTAATTCTACAAAAATTTAAACAAATCACTAAAATTTTTTGAAATTTAATTAAGAAACATAAATAAAATAAAGAAACAAGTCATTTTAAAGTGGCTTGTTTTTTTATTTGACTACATACTTAGACATACTTCTTATTTATTTAAATATACAATATAGTCATACCAAAAATAAGGAGAATATATGACAATTTATTTAGATTCACTATTCTTAAGAGAAATGGCAATGAATCTTTTTTTAGTCTTTTGCACAAACAAGATTTTACATCAGAAAGTGATATTTCATAGACTGATTTTATCTGGTATTTTTGGAGCAGTATACACAATAACATGCTTAATATGTCCAATGCTAGTAAATTTTAGAACATTAGTTGTAATGGTAATTGTGTATACTGGAACAAAAATTAAAAGTTTAAATGAATATTTTATAAATATTTTCACATGCTACTTTCTTAGCTTTTTTATGTCTGGAATTTGTTATTATACATATGATAATAAATTGAAGAGAATAATATACTTGGCAATTGGTGCTTTTGTGATAATTTGCTTAATAAAAATGTGTATTGAAAAGTATAAAATAGAAAGTTATATATGCGAGATAGAAATAAAAATATGTGAAAAAACATATGGAATAAAAGGCTTAATAGATACAGGTAATAGTTTAAAATCAATGGGTGATGAAGAAGTAATGGTAATATCACCAAGAATAGTGAAAAAGATTAATAATTCAAAAATAAGCAGTATTTTGTTAAAAGGAGAACTTAATAACCAAAATGAATACTTGAAGCAAATTAGAATAATAAACTATAAGGCACTTGGAAACAATTTTGGTGTAAAGTATGGAATACCAATTGAAGAGGTAAAGCTAAAGTATGAAGGCAGAATAGAAAAAAGAAATGTAGTTATAATATCCGCTGATGAAAACTTTGAAGGATATGATGCTATTTTGAGTTTATCAATTATAAAAGGAGGAAGAAAAAATGGAAATATTAATGCTTATAAAGAAAAAAGCAAGAATTTTGTTTGGGAAATTTTTAATGCTTATAGGAATTAATAATTTAAAATCAATATATTATATAGGTGGAAGCGAAACACTTCCTCCACCTCTTAGTACTAAAGAAGAAAATGACGTACTCGAAAGACTTATGAACAATGATGAAAGTGTAAAAAAGATATTAGTAGAACGAAATTTGAGATTAGTTGTATACATTGCTAAAAAATTTGAAAACACCTCTGTAGGATTAGAAGATTTAATTTCAATAGGTACGATAGGTTTAGTAAAAGCAATTAATACATATGATGTTAGGAAAAATATAAAGTTAGCAACTTATGCTTCAAGATGTATAGAAAATGAAATACTAATGCACTTAAGAAGAACAAATAAAATAAAAAATGAGGTTTCAATAGATGAGCCACTAAACACCGATGGTGACGGCAATGAATTATTGCTATCAGATGTAATAGGAACAGATGAAGACTTTGTTTTTAAAGGATTAGAAAAAGATGTTGATAATCAGCTAGTAAAAGAATCAATAGCTAAACTAACTAAAAGAGAAAAAAAGATAATGGAACTTAGATTTGGATTTTTAAATGGAGTTGAAAAAACACAAAAAGAAGTGGCTGATTTATTAGGGATATCCCAATCATATATATCAAGGTTAGAGAAAAAGATTATACATAGAATGAAAAAAGAAATGAGTTCAAAAATTTAAAAGCAAGTAAGTGTATATAATGCCCTTCTTTGGAAAAAATGTAATTAAAAGTAATTTCCAAAGGAGGTCTTTTTTTGATAAGAAAAGTAGAGATATGTGGTGTGAACACCTCAAAATTGCCAGTATTATCAAACGAAGAAAAAGAAAAATTATTCAAAAAAATCAAAGAAGGAGATATGGAAGCTAGAAAAGAATTCATAAATGGAAACTTAAAACTAGTATTAAGTGTTATAAAAAGATTCAGCAATAGAAATGAAAATGTAGATGATTTATTTCAAGTTGGATGTATTGGGCTAATAAAAGCAATAGATAATTTTGATTTATCACAAAATGTTTTATTTTCAACATATGCAGTTCCTATGATAATAGGAGAAATACGAAGACATTTGCGAGATAACAATTCGATTAGAGTTAGCAGGTCATTAAGAGATATAGCTTATAAAGCACTTCAAATAAGAGAAAAAGTAATGAGTGAACAAAATAGAGAGGTGACAATAGAAGAAATAGCAAAAGAGTTACAGATAGATAAAGAGGAAATAGCATATGCATTAGATGCAATACAAGAGCCGGTTTCACTATATGAACCAGTATATAATGATGGAGCTGATGGGCTATTTATAATGGATCAACTAAGCGATTCAAAAAATGTCGACGAAAATTGGATAGAAGATATTGCAATAAGTGAAAGCTTAAAAAAGTTAAATGACAGAGAAAGGCTAATAATAAGAAAGAGATTTTTTGACGGAAAAACGCAAATGGAAGTTGCAGACGAGATTGGAATATCACAAGCACAAGTATCAAGATTAGAAAAATCAGCTTTATTGCAAATGAGAAAAAACATTTGATTTTATAAAAAATAAGATATCTAAATGTTAGAATGATAAAAGAGAATATAAACTGTTTTGTATTCTGGCATTTAGTGTATACATATACCTGGAACAAGCAATAATGAAAATCATAATTTAATAAGTATAGTAATATTTTATAAACATAACAATAGTAATAAATGCATAAATTAAATAATATACTAAGAGTAGTGGGGTGATAAAATGGGAAGGGCATTAACATTTAAGCAAAAAGAAGTAATAAACTTAAATGATGGCAAACGATTAGGATATGTTCAGGATGTTGAAGCAGATTTTGAAAGCGGAGAGATAACGGCCATAGTTGTGCCAGGAACACCAAAATTATTTTCAGTAGGTAATAAAAACGATATAGTAATACCATGGAGTAAAATCAAAAGAATAGGAGAAGATATTATATTGGTAGAGATAAATTAATATAAAAACGTTTGTGATAAAGTAGGAAAATAAATACATAAAATTACAGAAAAATACATTATAAAAAGCCACTACAAAACGAATGAGAATACGAAACGAAAAACGTCTCAAAAATAAGAAAGTATAAAAGAGCTGAAAAGCTTGCAAATAGGACCTTTGATAATTAATAAAAAAAACAATGAAAAATAAATAAAAAAGTTGTTGACTTTTGTTTTTTATCGTGCTAATATATTCAATGTCGGCTGGGGAAAACAAACGTAAAAAAACGAAAAATGTCGAACCAGGAAATATATAAAAAACTTCTACAAAAAAGTTTTTAAAAAATATTAAAAAACAGTTGACAATGTATTATACCTCTGGTATAATACAAAAGCCTTCACAAAAAAGGCACAGCAAGAAGTACATTGAAAAGTAAACAATGAGAAATGAGAAAAACCAAGCGAACTTTT
>CAVHNT010000041.1:0-19310 GCA_963637565.1 bacterium | reverse complement strand
ATTAATTGATAAATAAAATATTAGATTTTCTATTTCCAAATTATTGTGGTATTTGTGGTAGAAAAATAAATGAAAGATACACTTGTGAAAATTGCTTAAATATATTAGAATGTTATACAGAAAGAGCATTGATGCACACGGAATCTAAGGCATATTATGATAAACTGTTATGCTTATTTGAATATAATGGTATAATGAAGAAAAAGATGCTCCAATACAAATTTAATGATAAGAAATACATTTCTAAAACATTTGGAGAAATTATTTTTTACAAACTTAAGAAGTATAATTTTAAAGTTGATTATATTGTACCAGTTCCAATTTCAAAAAGAAGAATGTTTGAAAGAGGGTACAATCAAAGTGAATGTATAAGCAGATTCTTTTCAAAGCTTAGTGGTGTTAAGCTAATTGATAAGTGTCTTATTAAAGTAAAAAATAATTCTATGCAAAGTTCATTATCAGCAGCACAAAGAAAAAATAATGTTAAAAATGTATATGATATAACGAATGAAGAAGTGATAAAAGGCAAGACAATTATATTATTTGATGATATATTTACAACTGGAGCAACAATGAATGAATGTGCAAAGGTTTTAAAAAGGGCTGGTGCAAAAGAAGTGATAGCACTAGCATTAATGTATAGTGTGAGGTAAAAGCAAGGAGGTACAAAAGTGGACGAACTAGTAGAAAGCATATTAGATTATATAAGAAAGCCATACACTGACCATGCAATAATGATAAATGGTGAATGGGGAAGTGGAAAAACATATTTCTGGAATAATAAAGTAAAAAGTAAAATTGAAACTACAGACATAAATGGAAAGCATTATAAAACTATATATATGTCGCTATATGGTATATCAAATTTAGACGATATAAGTAAGAAAATTTTTATAGAGATGAACCCTAATTTAAACAAATCAATAAAAAAGGTGCTAGAAACACGAAATATTTCAAGCATACCAGAATATGTGAAAACTGGGATCGATATGGCAAATTCATTTGGATTTATGCAAATGAACGAGAAAATTGATTATTCTAAATTTTTTGACATTGATGACAAAGTATTATGCTTTGATGATTTGGAAAGAGCAAATGTTGATGTTATTGATGTGCTAGGATACATAAACAATTTTGTGGAGCATGACCATATAAAAACAATAATAATTTGTAACGAAAAAGAACTTTCAAAAAAATTAAAAAGTACAAATGTAGAAATGAAGACATTTATTGCTACATATATTTTAAATCATGAAGGAAAAATAAAGCCAGAGGAACATGATAGCGAAAGTGATGAAGATCAAGATGATAAGCCAATGGTTGAATTAATAGAAGACAAAATAGAACATATTTTTGACAAAGCAAATGATTATGAAAGAATAAAAGAAAAGTTAATAGGTGAAACATTCGAATATATACCAGAATTTAATTATATAATAAATGGTGTTTTGATGAGATATGAAAGTAACCCAGACTTAATTAAATTTTTAAGAAAAAATTCTTTAATAATAACACAAACCTTTAATAGAAGTGGAACTAGGAATTTAAGAATTTTAAAACATGCATTGAATGATTTCCAAAAGATCTATGAAACCACCAAGAGATACTATCCCAATGTTGATGATGTGGTATTAAAATCATTATTAATATTTACAATAGCAATTTCATTTGAAATAAAGGCTGGAAAAATAACTAAGGATAAATTAAAAGATATTAATTCACTAGAAGAGTATAAAATGATACTTGTTGCATCAAAAGTACTAAAAGACAATAGACAATTTTATATAAAAGAATTTGATAACAACTATTATTTTACTTTCAAAACTGACTACAGATTTTTTAAATTCGTAGAAAAGTATGTTAGAACAAGAATTTTTGATATGAAAACTTTTAAAGATGATATGGATGGAATTGTGCAACAAGAAACGAAAGGTAAGATGCCAAGTTATAAACGTCTACTTACAGAAGATTATTGGAAAATAGAAGATAATGAATTTAACACTGTTGTGACCGAGACTTTGGAAGATGTAAAGGCTGGAAAACTACAACTGGTTGAATATTTCAAGTTGTATGTTATATTTAACTTCTTTATTCAAAAAGGATTAATAGACATAGATATGGAATATCTTAAAATAACATTTATAAATGGCATGAATATAGCAGCTGCAACGTCAAAATATTGTGATAATATAGAAGCGTACATGAATGGAACAGACTTAGTTGAAATGGATGATAATATAAGTTATATGTTGGAACATTTCAATAATTTAAATTTACAAACAAAAGAAAAAGAATATATAGAGGTTGCAAGAGAATTATTTGAAATGATACCTGAAAATGTTGAAAGGTTGTCTGATATATTTACGGAAAAATATTTAGACATTCCAATAATGAAGTATTATAACATGAACACATTATTTGAAAGAATATTGTTACTAGGAAATGAAGATATAGTATATGTGAAGGACTTAATAGTTGAAAGGTATAAGAAAGTAAAAGATTTATCAAATGAAGAAAGAAACATTAAATTATTAAAACAAGCAATGGAAGAATATATAAGAGGTAAAGTACCAACAATAAAAATAATATTGATACAAGACTTTATAAAAGCACTAGATCAAATATTATTAAAGGCAAAAGAAAAACCAAAAAGAGGAAGAAGAAAGACAACAGAAGAGAAAAAATCAGAAGTAGAAACAGCATAAAATGTATAAGGACGTCTTTAACGGCGTCCTTTTTTATACAATAGAAAATCAACAAAATTCGTTGAAACTTATGCTTTTCTGCATAATATTTGTCAAAAAAAACAATAATATGCTATGTAGAGAAATATTATGCAAAAGGAGGGAATTTTTAATTGAAAGCAACAGGCGTAGTGCGTAGAATAGACGACTTAGGTAGAATTGTAATTCCAAAAGAAATAAGAAAGACATTAAGAATCAGAGAAGGTGATCCTATAGAAATCTTTACTGATAAAGAGGGTGAAATAATATTAAAGAAGTATTCGCCAATTGGCGAATTAACAGAGTTTGCATCACAATATGCAGAGACACTTGCAAAAACAACAGGACACATAGCGTGCATTAGTGATAAAGATACAATAATAGCAGTGTCCGGAGCATCAAAGAAAGAATATTTAGAAAAGAGTGTGAGTTCTGAATTAGAAAAATTGATGGAAGACAAAGTTATTTGGTCGAGCAAAGGAAAAAATGAAAAACAAATACCGGTATTATTAACCGATAATGAAAATGGAGAAAAATATACTTCACAAATGATATATCCTATAATTGCTGAAGGGGATACCATTGGAACAGTTATGTTATTATCAACAGAACCAACAGCAAAGATGAATGATGTTGAATTGAAAGTAGTTCAATCTGCTGCAGGTTTTTTAGGAAGACAAATGGAAGAATAGAAACTGGATGATACCTCATTAACATTCTGTTAAACAAATGTTAATGAGGTATTGTTTATAATTTTAACAATTGAGTGCTTTGTGACTTCTTTATGTTTTTGTTGAAAAAGTGTAATAAAAACAATATAATCGTATATAGAATTTAATATAATAAAGTTAAAACACAGGAGGAAAAATGGAGAAAACAACAAATAAAAAGCAATCATTTATGGCGGGAGTTCTTACCGTATTTTTTGCACAAATTATTATTAAAATTTTAGGTTTGATATATAGATTGGTTATAACAAATATACCTTACTTTGGAGATACAGGAAATGGACTATATTCTGCAGGTTATCAGATATACACATTATTATTAGCAATTGCTTCAATAGGTGTACCTAGTGCAATTGCAAAATTGGTATCAGAAAGAATCGCTCTTGGAAAGCATAGAGAAGCACATGATATATTTAGAACAGCTCTTTTGTTATTTGGAATTATAGGAATTGTTGGAAGTTCTATTTTATTTTTAGGAGCAAAATACATATCAGCTGATTTGATTGGAAATCCAGATGTAGAAGGCATAATGCTAGCACTAGCACCAGCTATATTTTTTGTTGCAATATCGGCAGTTATAAGAGGCTATTTTAACGGAATGTATAATATGAAAGTAGCCTCAAACTCTCAAATGTTAGAACAATTATTTAAAAGTATTTTAACAATAGGACTAGTTGTAGCAGTATATTTTTTAGCAATAGTTAATCCAACAGAAGTGTCTAAGGCGTTAAATTTATCTGTTGATACAGCTACTGTTGCTATGGCAACAGCTGCAAATGCAGCATCTACAATTGCCACAGTTATATGTTGCGGATATCTACTTTTGTACTATCAAAGAAGTAAAAGAGAGATATGGAAAAGCATAAATGAATCTAATGAAGTAGAATACAAAAAAGAAAAAAGAACAGCAATAATGAAAAAAATATTGGCTGTTTCAATACCAATATCGCTTGCATCAATAATATCTGCAATAAATAGAAATATAGATACTTTTACGGTAATAAATGAACTAAAAGTAGCGTTAGCAAATGCATATCCAACAATTGAATTAATACAAAATGAAGCAACAAGATTATATGGAATACTATCTGGTAGAGTAGATACTTTGATTGGACTACCAACAGCTTTAAATGTGGCTTTTGCTACAGCACTTGTTCCTGCCGTTTCTGAAACAATGGCAAAAGGAGACGTAAAAACTGCAAGAAGAAGAATAACTTTCTCAATAAGAACAACACTATTAATAGCACTACCTTGTGCGATTGGAATGTGTGTGCTAGCAGAACCTATACTTAATTTGTTATTCCCTAATGTGTATGCAAAAGAAGCTGGTTTATTATTGCAAATAAGTTCATTTACAATAATATTTACATTAATGAATCAAACTGTAGCTGGTGCTCTACAAGGACTTGGAAAAGTAATGTCTCCAGCGATTAGTTTAGCATGTGGTGCAGTAGTTAAATTAATTTTAAATCTTACATTAATAAGGAATCCACAGATAGGAATATATGGAGCTGCAATAAGTTCAGTAGCAGCGGCATTAACAGCTATGATAATAAATTTGAATGTTTTAAGAAAGAAGATAGAGCTAGATACTGATATTCTATCTTTAGTAATTAAACCATTAGTAGCATCATTAATAATGGGGGCGTTTGCATTTTTATCATACCATTATGCATCTGTATATTTGGCAAAAGAAAGAATTGCAACACTTATAGCGATTTTGATTGCTGTAATATCATATATTTTTGCAGTGCTTAATTTGAAGATATTTGACAGAGAAGATTACCATATGTTGCCTTTTGGAGACAAGATTTACAAGTTTTTACAGAAGATTAAGGCTGTAAAGCCTTAATATAAAGGCAAAAAAGGTAGACATAACTGTTCAAACTAGCGAAAAATCAACATTTTTTTGAAAAAAGTTTATAAAATTAGCAGGATTATTAAAAAAAATGGCGAAATATAAATATAGTGATTGTAGTAGTATATACTATATCAAATAAAGAAAATCTAGAAGGGAGATAAAAAAATGAACAAACTTGATTTAGTTGCAAAAATTGCTGAAGATGCAGAACTTTCAAAAAAATCAGCTGAAGCTGCATTAAACGCATTTATTAAAGCTGTAGAAGGTGCTTTAAAGAAAGGTGAAAAAGTTCAATTAGTTGGATTCGGTTCTTTCGAAGTTAGAAAGAGAGCTGCTAGAAAAGGCAGAAACCCACAAACTAAAGAAGAAATTAAAATACCTTCATCAAAAGCTCCAGTATTCAAAGCTGGTAAGCCTCTAAAGGATTTAGTAAACAAAAAATAATTTATTCTTTAGATAAATTAGGATGATTATTGTGCAAACAATGTATAATAAAAAGGGTTACCGAGAGTAACTCTTTTTTTATGTAATAGGAAAGTAACAGATTTGCAAACTTTTATGTATTGTTTTTCTTTCCATTGTACAAAATTACTTAACTTACTTGGAATTTTTTTGTTTGGTGCATATAATTTTTATAATCCCTTGATATTCTAGAAAAGGAGAAAGTGTTATGAGATTAGATAAATTTTTGAAAATTAGTAGAGTGATAAAAAGAAGAACAGTTGCAAACGAAGCTTGTGATACGGGTAGAGTGTCAATAAACGGAAAACCGGCAAAGGCAAGTTATGACGTGAAAGTCAATGATATAGTTGAGATTCGTTATGGAGAGAAAAATATAAAATTTAGAATTAATGCAATAGAAGAAAATGCTAGAAAAATAGATGCTGAAAATATGGTTGAGTTTATAGAGAACTAAGAGATAATGTAATCTCTTAGTTTTCTTCTTCTAGAATTCCAATCAGGCATATATTTTGCAACAGTATTATAAAAACTTCTACTATGATTAGGATGGATCAAATGCACAACTTCATGCAAAACAACATATTCAATAGCATCAATAGGACAATGTATTAAATTAAAATTTAAAATTATTTCTTTTTTGCTTGGTATACATGTGCCCCAACGACTTTTCATTTCCCTTATCTTAAAACTTAAAATTTCTTTTGATGTTAATTTTAAATACTTAATGAGTATATCAACAGTTAAAGCTTCTAGCTCATCTTTTAGTAATGAATTAAAGACTTTGTTTTTGTATTCAATGTTATTAAAGTAATTTTTCTTAATATGAAATATTATTTTGTCATCTAAAATTTCTAATGAATTCTGATTTGACGGTGTGCAAATAATTTTTAATTTATTTCCTAAAAAATAAATTGTAGAAAATGCATCAAATTCATATTTATTGCATAGTTGGATTTTTGATGATACTTTCTTTATAGACTTCAAAATCCATTCTTGTTTTAAACAAATAATTCTTTCAATTTCACTAGTTGTTACTCGCTTAGGTGCAGATACATTAATAATTCCGTTATCTTTAATAGAAATATTAATATTTTTCTTGGCATTTCTAGTTAAGTTGTATTCAAATTTTTGTCCTCCTAAAATTATATAATTCATAAATTCTCCAATCAAAACTAAAATTTTTTACATTATATCATATTAATTTCCAAAATAACCAAATTATTTACATTGAACCTATCCGTAAAGAAAATTACAATTATATTATAAAGAATATGTGAAAAGGGCGTGGATAGTATGAAAAAACGTTATATAATATGTGGAATACTAATGTTAAGCTTAGTGGGAATATTTTACGGTCAGGTTAATGCTCAAAAATATAATATGACATATTTATATGGAAGTGGCAATTACATATCAATGATTAATGAAACAGACAATACATTAGATGAGGTTTCACCAAGTTATTTTGATGTGGACACAACAGGAAATTTAATAATAAATACAGTTGATATGAATTTGGTAAATGAAATGCATACTCAAGGAAAAAAAGTAGTTCCTTTTTTCAGTAATCATTGGGATATGGAAAGTGGAAAATTAGCATTAAATAATAGAGAAAAGGTATCTAGTGATATTGCAAATGCAGTGATAAATTATAACTTAGATGGAGTTAATGTCGATATAGAAAATGTAACCGAAAAAGAAAGAGCTTTATATACAGATTTGATTAGATTGTTGCGAGAAAAATTAGCAGAAAGCAAGAGTGTGGTTGTAAGTGTTGCAGCAAATCCATATGGCTGGACAACAGGTTGGCATGGTTCATATGACTATACTTCATTATTTAAATATGCTGATTATTTGATGATAATGGCATATGATGAACATTATGAGGGGGGAGAAGCCGGTGCTGTTGCCAGCATAGAGTTTGTTGAAAAGTCTATACAGTATGCACTTGAAAGAGTTGATAAAAGCAAAATAGTTTTGGGAATTCCTTTATATGGTCGTTATTGGAAGAATAGCTCTAGTAGCGGAGGAGCAGCGGTTTCATTAGAAAAAGTAAGTGAATTAATAAAAACAAGAAATGGTAAAGTAACATTTGATGAAAAAAACAAATCACCAAAAGCAGAAATATTTATAAGTGCAGTTGGAACGAGACCTACTATATACGGAAAGACATTGCAACCGGGTACGTATACAATTTGGTATGAAAATGAAGAAAGTATAAAGGCGAAACTTGAATTAGTTAACAAGTATGATATAAAGGGAACAGGCACATGGAGATTAGGCATGGAAGAAAAAAGTATCTGGCAAATATTCAAAGAATATTTGTCAAGAGAAAATAGAATTTTTAGTGATGTAGCAAATGATCATTGGGCACAAAAAGCAATTAAATATATGAAAGAAAAGCAATGGATTAAAGGAAGAACAGAAGAATTATATATGCCAGAAAATCCTATTACAAGAGGAGAGGTAGCAACTATAATTTGCAGAGTATTAAATCTAAATCCTGATGAAGAAAGTACAACATTTAAAGACACTAACGGACATTGGGCAAAAGGATATATAAATGCAATAAGCAGACTAGGAATTGTAGAAGGATATGAAAATGGTGACTTCAAGCCAGACAAAAGCATAACAAGAGAAGAAATTGCTAAAACATTAAGTAAATTATCAAGTGAAAAAGCAGCCATAGAAGAAAGTCCAATATACAAAGATGTGGATAGAAATTCATGGTCATACGAATACATAAAGGATTTAAGTGAAAAACAGATAATAAACGGATACGAAGACGGAACATTCAAACCACAAAAAGAAGTTACAAGAGCAGAAACAGCCAAAATGATTTATGAAATGTATAAATAAAATCACTTGAAAATATAAACTTGTATGATAAAATAAATATAATTAAAACGAAAATAAAAGAGAAGAGTGATAGAACAAATAGAATTTGCTTTTTGAGTGAGAATCTATTATTTCCAAAATAAAAATTGAACGATAACTTAATTTATAAAAAACGGAAATTCAAATAATAATTAACGATTTATAAAAAATATCATCAAGATATTGACATATGTACAAAAAATCTGCTATAATCTTTAACGATAATGTATTAAGTAAGGGTTGATTAATATAAAAAGGTTATCGGTTAATAATAAAGAATTTAATGCGTAAATTAGAAGGGTAATTGGCGTCTTTTTGTGGACGAGCTAATTGCCTTTTTGTCGTTTAATAAAATCTTTGTTTTCAACCCTAATCTAGCTGATAATTTTCTTATGTTAAAAAATCTTATTTTAATACCAAACAAATGAATAAATAATTGACATTCGCGTGCATCTTGAACGTAGTTGGGGTAATGATTGACGTGGTGGCTAGTAAGAGTTTTGAAATTTAACTAAAATTTAATGATGAGGTGAAAAAATGCGAGAAGTTAAAAATGGAAAAACTAGCAGAATGTACTTTGGTAACATAGAAGATGTTATCGAAATGCCAAACCTTATTCAAGTACAAAAGGATTCTTATAATTGGTTCATTAAAAAAGGATTAAAGGAAGTACTAACAGAGTGCTCACCAATTACAGATTATTCTGGAAAACTTATACTTGAATTTGTTGACTATCATTTTAATGAGGAAACTAAGTATACAATCGAAGAGTCAAAGGCAAGAAATACTACCTATGCTACAAGATTACAAGTAAAAGTTAGACTTATCAACAGAGAAACAGGAGAAGTAAAAGAACAAGAAATATTTATGGGCGATTTCCCTGTTATGACTGATTATGGTACATTCATAATAAATGGAGCAGAAAGAGTTATCGTATCACAGTTGGTTCGTTCTCCAGGTTGTTATTATGACAGAACATACGATAAGTTGGGTAAAAAGCTATACACAGCCACAATTATGCCAAACCGTGGAGCTTGGTTAGAGCTTGAAACAGATTCAAATGATATTTACAACATAAGAATTGATAAAGCTAGAAAACTACCAATCACGTTGTTCTTGAGAGCAATTGGTATTGCAACAGATAGCCAAATTCTTGAATTATTTGGCGAAGACGAAAGAATTGTTGCAACACTTGAAAAAGATCCAATTAAAACAGAGGATGAAGCTTTAATCGAAATATATAAGAGATTAAGACCAGGTGAAATGCCTTCTGTTGAGGCTGCTAAAAACCTATTGACAGCTTTGTTCTTTGATCCAAGAAGATATGATTTAACAAAAGTTGGACGTTTTAAATATAATACTAAATTATCTTTAGCAACAAGAATTGCTGGACAAATTGCAGCAGAAAAAGTTGTAAATCCTGAAACGGGTGAGCTTCTTGTTTCTAAAGACAAACAAATTACTCCAGAAATAGCAGAAGCTATACAAGAGTCTGGTGTAAATGAAATTAAGATAAAAGTTGAAGACAAGATTGTAAATGTTATAGGTAACGGAACGGTATGGATAAGCAGTTTTGTAGATGGAGATTTATCTGAACTTGGAATAGAAGAAAGAGTTAATTATGCAGTTCTTAAAGAAATATTAGCAAATACAAACGAGAAGGATTTGTATAAAACTCTTGAAGAAAATTATGATAGATTATTACCAAACCATATAACTAAAGAAGATATGATAGCTGCAATAAACTATTTAACAAACTTGGCACATGGAATTGGCAATACAGATGATATAGACCATTTGGGAAATAGACGTGTTAGATGCGTTGGCGAATTACTACAAAACCAATTCAGAATTGGTATAACAAGACTTGAAAGAGTTGTAAGAGAGAGAATGGCTGTTCAAGACTTAGACATAGTAACACCACAATCATTGATTAATATTAAACCAGTTGTTTCATCAATAAAAGAATTCTTTGGAAGTAGCCAATTATCACAATTCATGGATCAAAACAACCCACTTACTGAACTTACTCACAAGAGAAGAATTTCAACATTAGGACCTGGTGGTTTATCAAGAGATAGAGCTGGATTTGAAGTTAGAGATATTCACCATTCACATTATGGTAGATTATGTCCTATAGAGAGCCCAGAAGGACCAAACGTTGGTCTTATTGGATCACTTTCAACATATGCAGTAATTAATAAATATGGATTTATTGAAACACCATATAGAATTGTAGATAAGAAAAAAGGTGTTGTTACTGATGAAATTAGATACTTCCCAGCTGAAGAAGAAGATAACTACATAATTGCACAGGCTAATGAACCATTAGATAAAAAAGGAAAATTCTTGAATGCAAAGATTAAAGTTAGACATAAGGATGACCTACTAGAAGTTGGACCAAACGAAGTTGATTTAATGGATGTATCTCCAAGACAATTAGTATCAGTTGCCGCAGCACTTATACCATTCCTTGAAAATGATGATGCTAAGCGTGCACTAATGGGATCAAACATGCAACGTCAAGCGGTTCCACTAATTAAAACGGATTCTCCAATAGTTGGTACAGGTATGGAATATAGAACAGCAAAAGACTCTGGTGTTTGCGTTGTAGCAAAAGAAGACGGTGTTGTAGAAAAAGTAACAGCTGACAAGATAACAATTAAAACTAAAAAAGGTTTAGATGAATATAACTTGATTAAGTTCAAACGTTCAAACCAAGGTACATGCTCAAATCAAAGACCAATAGTTAAAAAAGGTGAAAAGATTAAAGCGGGAGATATAATTGGCGATGGACCATCAACAGACCAAGGTGAACTTGCGTTAGGTAAAAATATCTTAGTAGGTTTCATGACGTGGGAAGGTTACAACTACGAGGATGCTATCTTAATAAATGAAAGATTAGTTAAGGAAGACGTATTAACATCTATACATATAGAAGAATATGATTGTGAATCAAGAGATACAAAGTTGGGACCTGAAGAGATAACAAGAGATATCCCAAATGTTGGTGATGATGCATTAAAAGACCTAGACGATAGAGGAATTATAAGAATCGGTGCAGAAGTTAGACCTGGAGATATTTTAGTTGGTAAAGTTACTCCAAAGGGAGAAACAGAATTAACAGCCGAAGAAAGACTATTACGTGCAATCTTTGGTGAAAAATCAAGAGAAGTTAGAGATACATCATTACGTTGTCCTCATGGAGAAGCGGGTATTATAGTAGACGTTAAGAAATTCACAAAAGAGAATTCTGATGAATTAGGAACTGGCGTAAATGAAGTAATTAGAGTATATATAGCTCAAAAGAGAAAGATTTCTGTTGGTGATAAAATGTCTGGTCGTCATGGTAACAAAGGTGTTATCTCAAGAATACTACCAGAAGAAGATATGCCATTCTTGCCAGATGGTACACCACTACAAATCGTATTGAACCCACTGGGTGTTCCTTCTCGTATGAACATTGGACAGGTTTTAGAGGTACATTTAGGTTATGCTGCTAGAGCTTTAGGATTTAAAGTTGCAACACCAGTATTTGATGGTGCAAAAGATGCTGATTTTGAAGAAATGTATCAAAAAGCAGGTTTACCAGCATCGGGAAAAACAGTGCTATATGATGGAAGAACAGGTGAGCCATTTGATAACGAAGTTACAGTAGGAATAATGTACATGTTAAAACTACACCACTTAGTAGATGATAAGATTCATGCCCGTTCAACTGGACCTTATGCCTTAGTTACACAACAGCCTCTTGGTGGTAAAGCACAATTTGGTGGACAGAGATTTGGTGAAATGGAAGTTTGGGCGCTTGAAGCTTATGGTGCGGCGTATACACTACAAGAAATTCTAACAATGAAATCTGATGATGTTGTTGGTAGAGTAAAAACTTATGAATCTATAGTAAAAGGTGAAAATATACCAGAACCAGGAATCCCAGAAAGCTTTAAAGTATTGGTAAAAGAACTACAAAGCTTAGGATTAGATATAAAATTGTATAATCAAAGTGATGAAAATGAAGTTGAATTAAAAGAAGATGTTGATGATGATATAACAACTCCAAATATAACAGCTCCAGTAGCAGACGCTGATGATATAGAAGGTGGAATGATTATAGAAGATTCAGACGGAAAAGCTATTGAAGAGGAAGAAGACGAAGATGATTTTGGTGATGAAGAAGAGCCAATATTCACAGATGATGATGATGATTCATTTATAGAGGATGATTATGATGACGGAGATATAGACTAATTAGAATCATGAGATTGTATAATAAGAAAGGAGCAAAAAAATGGTTGATTTAGAAGTGTTTGACCGTATTAAAATAGGCCTTGCATCTCCTGAAAAAATAAGAGAATGGTCTAAAGGTGAAGTAAAGAAACCAGAAACTATTAACTATAGAACATTAAAACCAGAACGTGATGGTTTGTTCTGTGAAAAAATATTTGGACCTACAAAAGATTGGGAATGTCATTGTGGAAAATATAAGAGAGCTAGATATAAAGGAATTGTTTGTGATAGATGTGGCGTAGAAGTTACAAAATCAAAAGTTAGAAGAGAAAGAATGGGACATATAGAGCTAGCAGCTCCAGTATCACATATTTGGTATTTTAAAGGAATACCAAGTAGACTTGGATTAATGCTAGACATAGCACCAAGAGCTCTTGAAAAAGTATTATATTTTGCTGCATATATAGTAGCTGATCCAGGCGATACAGCACTAGTAAAGGGACAAGTAATTTCAGAAAAAGAATACAGAGATTACGTTGAACAGTATGGTGAAAAAGCATTCAGAGTAGGCATGGGAGCCGAAATAATCAAAGAAATGTTACAAGAAATTGATGTAGAAAAGCTTGCAGCAGATTTAAGAAAAGAATTAGAAACAGCCAACGGTCAAAAGAAAGCTAAAATAATTAAGAGACTTGAAACAGTTGATAGCTTCAGACTTTCAGGTAACAAACCAGAATGGATGATTCTTGATGTATTGCCAGTAATACCACCAGATTTAAGACCAATGGTTCAACTAGATGGTGGAAGATTTGCAACATCAGATATAAACGACCTATATAGAAGAATAATAAACAGAAATAACAGATTAAAAAGATTACTAGAACTTGGAGCACCAGAAATAATCGTTAGAAACGAGAAGAGAATGCTTCAAGAAGCTGTAGATAGCTTGATAGATAATGGTAGAAGAGGTAGACCTGTTACAGGACCTGGAAACAGAGCTTTGAAATCATTATCAGACATGTTAAAAGGTAAGCAAGGTAGATTTAGACAAAACCTACTTGGTAAACGTGTTGACTATTCAGGACGTTCAGTTATCGTTGTAGGACCAGAATTGAAAATCTATCAATGTGGACTACCAAAAGAAATGGCAGTTGAATTATTTAAGCCATTCGTTATGAAAGAACTTGTATCAAGAGGAATTGCACATAATATAAAGAATGCCAAAAGAATGGTAGAAAGATTAAAACCAGAAGTTTGGGATGTATTAGAGTATGTAATTAAAGACCACCCAGTTATGCTAAACCGTGCTCCAACACTTCACAGATTAGGTATTCAAGCATTCGAACCAGTATTAATAGAAGGTAGAGCTATCAAACTACACCCACTTGTATGTACAGCCTTCAACGCTGACTTTGATGGTGACCAGATGGCTGTTCACCTTCCATTAACACCAGAAGCTCAAGCAGAAGCAAGATATTTAATGTTATCAGCTAACAACTTGTTAAAACCACAAGATGGAAAGCCGGTAACAGTACCAACACAAGATATGATTTTAGGTTCATACTATCTAACAATTGATAGAGCTGGAGTAAAAGGCGAAGGCATGATATTTAAAGATAAAGATGAAGCTATGATGGCATATCAAGATGGAGATATAGACATACATGCAAAAATAAAAGTTAGAATGTATAAAGAAATTGATGGTGAAATGAAACATGGAATCATTGAAACAACAATTGGTAAGATTATTTTCAATGAAGCCGTACCACAAGATTTAGGATTAGTAGATAGAACAAATCCAGAAAATACATTCGCACTAGAAGTTAACTTCCCTGTAACAAAGAAAACAATAGGAAAGATTATTGCAGCATGTATTAAAGTACATGATTTAAGTGTTACAGCAGAATTATTGGATAGCATAAAGGCTTTGGGATACAAATATTCAACAAAAGGTGCAATAACAGTATCAATTGCTGATGTTATGGTTCCAAAGGAAAAGAAAGAAATTCTTGCAGCATCAGAAGCAAAAGTAGATGAAGTAACAAAACAATATAAGAGAGGTTTGATTTCTGACGAAGAAAGATACAACACAGTAATTAAAATTTGGGATAAAGCAACTGAAGATATTACAAATGCCATGGAAGCAAACTTCACAGAAGATAACCCAATATACATGATGGCTACATCAGGTGCCCGTGGTAACATTAAGCAGATAAGACAGTTAGCAGCTATGAGAGGACTTATGGCCGATACAGCTGGTAGAACAATCGAAATTCCAATTCGTTCATGCTTTAGAGAAGGAATGGACGTTCTAGAATATTTCGTATCTGCCCATGGTGCCAGAAAAGGACTTGTTGATACAGCTCTTCGTACAGCTGACTCTGGTTACTTAACAAGAAGACTTGTTGATGTCAGCCAAGAAATCATAGTAAGAGAAGATGACTGTGGAACAACAGATGGAATGTGGGTTTCTGATATTAAGAACGGAAACGAATTAATAGAAGGATTAGCAGAAAGATTAACAGGTAGATTTGCAGCAGAAGATATAACAAATCCTGAAACAGGAGAAGTAATAATTGCTAGAAACACATTAATAACAGATAAAATGGCAGACGCAGTTGTAAAAGCTGGTGTTACAAAAGCAAAAATTAGAACATTGCTTACATGTAGAGCAAAACGTGGTGTTTGTGCTAAATGTTATGGTAATGACTTAGCAGGTAGACAAGTTGTAAATATTGGTGAAGCGGTTGGTATTATAGCTGCACAATCAATTGGTGAACCTGGTACACAGCTTACAATGAGAACATTCCACATGGGTGGTCTTGCTGGTGGAGATATCACACAAGGTCTTCCTAGAGTTGAAGAATTGTTTGAAGCTAGAAAACCAAAGGGACTTGCAATAATTTCTGATATTGCTGGTAAAGTAACAATAAGTGACACAAAGAAGAAGAGAGAAGCAATTATAACAAACAATGAAGAAACAAAAGCATATCTAATACCATTTGGTTCAAGACTTGTAGTACATGACGGAGATGAAGTTGAAGCTGGAGACACAATAACAGAAGGCTCAATATATCCACAAGATATAATGAGAATAAAAGGTGCTGAAGGTGTTCAAAACTACATAGTACAAGAAGTACAAAAAGTTTATAGAAGCCAAGGTGTTGATATAAACGATAGACATATCGAAGCTATCATTAGACAAATGCTTAGAAAAGTTAAGATTGAAAATGGTGGAGATACAACATTACTTCCAGGAACAATGGTAGACATTATAGCTTATGAAGAGGAAAATGAAAAAGCAATAGCTGAAGGAAAACGTCCTGCAGAAGGAAAGAGAATTTTGTTAGGTATAACAAAAGCATCTCTTGCAACAGATTCATTCTTATCAGCAGCATCATTCCAAGAGACAACGAGAGTATTAACAGAAGCTGCAATAAAAGGTAAAATTGACCCATTAGTAGGTTTGAAAGAAAACGTTATTATTGGTAAGTTAATACCAGCAGGAACAGGTTTAATGAAGTATAGAGAAATGCAACCAGTTGATGCAGTAACACATGAACCAACAGCAAATACAGTTCCTAAAAAAGTTGAAGAAGAAGTTGTAACAGAATAATAAATAAAAAAAGGAAGCACAAAACAGTGCTTCCTTTTTGCATGATATAAAAACTTTTAAAAATCAAGAAGATTTTTTTATAATTCTATTACACCATTCCTTCAATTCACCTTTATATATAATTTTTATGCCGTCTATTTGGGTAAATTCTATTGGTCTAATTTTATTTAAAATATTTGGTAACTTAATGTTAGCTTGTTCAAGTACATAACCAACAAATTCTGAGCAAAAATATTTATCTTTGTGTTCAACAGAAAAATTAGTTTTTGCCAAGATAACATTTACAAAATCATATTTATATTTAGAGGGTTCGTTGACGAATCCATTTATTGTTTTTTCAATAATATTAAATTGCTCATCAGAAACATTAAGTTCTAAAATCATGCAAGGTATTTTCTTAAATTTTCCAAACACATGTGTAAAAGCATTCTCAATCAAGAAACCACCGCATAATGGATTGTTAATTTTTAAACGCCCAAAAGAATAAAATTTTTCAAATGAATCATCAATGCAAATGGAACTATGATTAAATTCATCATGTGTAAAAAACTTTAAAGCTTTAGAAACAGCAGTACCAGATTGCGATAAGATGATATAAATTTTTTTCATAAATCTTCCTCCCAAAAATATTATAATATACGAATATACACATAGTAAATATGAAAATGCATAAACTTGACAATGAAAATTACTAAACTTATAATTGAAATGTGATGAAGATAAGAAACTTTCTTGTGTAATAGGAAAGTAACAAATTTGCAACTTTTTATGTATTAATTTTCTTTCCTATTACACAAAAAACTTTAATTTATGCGAGAGATTTTCTTCCTTTCGGTCGAAAACTCTCGAGGGACGAAAGAATGAAAATCGAAGATTTTCATCTTTCTTGATTTAAAAGGAGGAAAAAGTATGGAGAGTTTGATAGGTACAATATCAATGGGCGTTAGAGCACCTATAATTCGTGAAGGTGATAATTTAGCAGAGATTGTTACAAACAGCATTTTAAGTGCAAGTGAAAAACACAATATACCTATAGATAATAAAGATGTTATAGCAATGACAGAATCAATTGTTGCAAGATCAGAAGGTAATTATGTATCAGTTGATGACATTACAACAAGTATAAAAAAACATTTCGGTAATGATTCTGAAATTGTTGTAATATGGCCAATTTTAAGTCGTAACCGCTTTGCTATGTGTCTAAAAGGAATTGCAAGAGCAACTAAGAAAATTGTATTAATACTAAAATATCCATCAGATGAAGTTGGAAACTGTCTTGTGAATGAAGAAGATTTGAAAAATCTTAAAGAGATAAAATGTATAGATGAAAAAGAGTACAGAAAAGTATTTGGCGAAAATGTAGCACATAAGTTTACGGGAGTTGACTATGTTGACTATTATAAAAAACTTATACAATCTGAAAATTGTGATGTGGAAATATTATTCTCTAATGAT
Source organism: bacterium (assembly GCA_963637565.1). GTDB lineage: Bacteria > Bacillota > Clostridia > TANB77 > UBA1234 > UBA1234. The sequence goes on along the minus strand of CAVHNT010000041.1, from coordinate 1,361 downwards.
GTAAATTACTTTATAGAAAATGAAAAAGTGAAAGAAAAAACAAACTTTATATGTGCAGATATACACAGTAGGGAAGAAACAAAAAAGAGCATTAAAGCTTATGATGATGGCGAAAAATTCAATGTAATTACATTGGCTGATGTATGTTCTTCACCAGTTGAAGGTAGCCTAGATGGTGGATATAATCCTAACTATGGACTATTAGGAAGCAATAAAGCAAACGAAGAAAGAATAAAATTATTTCCACGCGCTGGTCAAAAGCTAGTTGAAACAGTTCAAAAGAATATATTTGAACGCACTGGAAAAAAAGTCGAAGTAATGGTATATGGTGATGGAGCATTTAAAGATCCAGTAGGAAAGATATGGGAGCTTGCAGATCCAGTCGTATCGCCAGCATACACAAGTGGACTTGCAGGAAGACCAAATGAATTAAAATTGAAGGCACTTGCAGATGGTAAATATGCAAATTTAAAAGGCGAAGAATTAAGAGAAGCAATAACAAAAGAAATAGAGCACAAAGGAAATAATTTAGTAGGCGACATGAGTTCTCAAGGAACAACTCCTAGACAACTTACAGATTTAATAGGTTCACTATGTGATTTAACATCAGGAAGTGGAGATAAAGGAACACCAATAGTTTGGGTAAAAGGATATTTTAAAAACTACGCAGATGAATAATAACTTAAATCCATAAAATATTTAAAATCAATACTATAAAATAAAAATTATCTCGAAAACTGTCGATGAAAAAGAATTTTATAAAGGGTTGATGTACTTGCAAGACTAGGAGACGGAACATTAGTAGATATTGAAATACAAAGTAGAGAAAAAGGATTTAAAGAAAAGAGATGTCTACAATATTGGAGTAGGTTATATTCACAAGATATTGAAAAAGGAAAAGATTACTTGCAATTAAATAAGACTATATGTATTTGGATAGTGGATTCTACTGTATATGAAGAATTTAAAGAATATGAGAGTACATGGAAAGTGCAAGAAACAAGATATGGAGTAAAAGGACACTTTGAAGATTTTGAAATGCATGTTATAGAATTGCAGAAGTTCAGAAATACTGATATAATAAAGCCAAGCAAGAGAGAATTTTGGCTATGGGTCATAGACCATACGAAAAAGGAGCTGCTAGAAATGAGTGTGAGAGATATGAAAGAAGTAGAAAAGTTAAAAGAAGAGAAGCAATAAAGTGCTTGAAAATGATATTTAGTATGATAAAATAAATGTAATTAAAAAGAAAATAAAAAGGAGAGATAGAAAATATGAACAAGACACTTGAAACCGTTGGGGCTGTACACACACACACACACAACCCATTTTTTAAGAGATAAAAAGGGAATATCATTAAT
>CAVHNT010000040.1:0-15501 GCA_963637565.1 bacterium | reverse complement strand
GAAAATCAATACATAAAAAGTTGCAAATTTGTTACTTTCCTATTATATAAAAAAACAAGACACTAGTTTTTCTAACGTCTTGTTTTTTTATTATTATTCAGCTTTATTTGTTAATTCTTCTAACTCTAAAAGTCTTTCCCATCTTTCATCAACTTCTTTTTGAAGTTCTTCTATCATCCATTCATTTCCTGGTTTGAATAAGTGTTTAAATCTCTTTTGAAGTTTTAACCATTCAGAAACAGGAAGTTTATTCTTTGGCTTGTAGTTTACAACATATCTTCCATCTATAATCTCATATAGTGGCCAATAACATGTTTCTACAGCAAGTTTATTAATTTCCATTAAGTTCTCTGTTTCATATCCCCAACCTCTTGGACATGGAGCAAGTACATTCATAAAGCAAGCACCTTCTGTATATATTGCCTTTTCAGCTTTTGTTGTAATATCACTAAAGTTACCAATAGCAGCTGTTTGAGCAATATATGGTAGATGATGTCCAGCCATAACTTCTGTTAAATCTTTTCTCTTTTGTTGCTTACCTGGAACAACTTTTCCTGCTGGAGAAGTTGTTGTGTCAGCAAATCTTGGTGTTGCAGATGAACGTTGAATACCAGTATTCATGTATGCACCATTATCATAACATACATAAACCATATCATGTCCTCTTTCCATAGCACCAGATAAAGATTGTAAACCTATATCATAAGTACCACCATCTCCACCAAAAGCTATAAATTTAGTATGTCCATCTTCTGGTAATTTACCTTTTCTTTTCATAGCTTTATATGCAGCTTCAGCACCTGCAACTGTTGCACCTGCGTTTTCAAACGCACTGTGAATAAAAGAATCTCTCCATGCTGTGTATGGATAAATAAAAGTTGAAACCTCTAGACATCCTGTAGCAGAACCTATTACTGCGTGGTCTTCTTTTTTAAGTCCACGAAGTACTGCATTTACAACAACTGGAGCTCCACAACCTGCACACATTCTGTGACCTGATGCAAGTCTATTTGGTTTTTGTATAGCTTCTTTCAAATTATACGCCATTTTCATTAACTCCCTTCTTATTAACCTTTTAGTCCTAAATATCTATATGGATTTTCAACTTTTCCTGTTTTAACAATCTCAGCTAAATCCTCATATACTTTCTCAATATCAGTAGATTTTACATCTCTACCACCAATACCATATATATAACCAACAGACTTAACATCTGTAATACCTTCTGTATAAAGTGCAGAAGTAACTTCTGTATATAATGGTCCACCAGCACCATTTGTGCTATCACATTTATCCATAATTGCAACAGCTTTAACATGTTTTAAAGCATTAGCAATTTCTGTTACTGGGAATGGTCTAAATACTCTAGGTTTAATAAGTCCAACTTTTTTACCTTGAGCTCTTAATTCATCAACAACAAATTTAGCTGTTCCTGCAGTTGAGTTTAAAACAACAATAGCAGTTTCAGCATCTTCCATTTTGTATTCTTCAAATAGACCATATTTTCTTCCTGTCATCTTGTAGAATTCATCAGCAACCTCAAGAATTACATCTTTAGCTTGTCTCATAGCTTCAGCTTGTTGGAACTTGTGCTCATACAAATAAGCTTGTAAATCAAGTGGACCAACAGCGATTGGTTCTTCTTTATTTAATAGGTAATGTTCTGGATGATATTCACCAACAAAAGCTTTTACCTTATCATCTTCCTCCAATTGAATGTTTTCAATAGAATGTGATGTTATAAATCCATCAAAGCAGTTCATAACAGGTAATTGAACCTTTAAGTTTTCTGCTATTCTGCAAGCCATTATAGCATTGTCATAGGCCTCTTGGTTTGTTTCAGCATATAGTTGAATCCAACCAGAATCTCTAGCACCCATAGAGTCTGAATGATCATTATGGATATTTAAAGGTCCTGAAACAGCTCTGTTTACACAAGACATTACTATTGGTAATCTTAAACTTGCAGCTATATATAACATTTCCCACATTAAAGATAATCCATTAGCAGAAGTAGCAGTCATAACACGAGCCCCTGCTGCAGAAGCACCTATACAAGCACTCATAGCACTATGCTCACTTTCAACTGGTACAAACTCTGTATCAACAGCACCGTTATTTACAAATGTTGAAAAATATTGTGGTATTTCTGTTGATGGTGTTATTGGGAAAGCTGCAACAACATCTGGATTTATTTGACGCATTGCATTGGCAACAGCTTCGTTACCACTTAGACGTTCTCTTATACTCATTTTTACCTCCTATAATAATTTGAACTTTCATGTTCAAATACTTTTCTTAATTTTCATATTTACTACAATGTATTATTCCATTGAGATTGCACCAAAAGGACAAGCCTTAGCACAAACTCCACAACCTTTACAATAGTCAAAATTAAAATCTGTTCTCTTGCCGCCTTCTACTACTGGAATTGCACTATCTGGACATGTTGGAACACAAAGTCCACATTGTTTGCATTTATCTTCATGGAAAACTGGTTTTCTAGATCTCCAGTCACCTGTTTCAAACTCTTCTGAATTAGCGGCATCATATATTGTTCCGCCAGGAGTCAATTCTTTCCATGTTGATTTTAGATTTATTTTACATTTCTTTTCTGCCATATTCTTTTCCTCCTTTTATATTAAAGTCCATTAATTTCGTTTAATGAACGCTTCAAAGCAGCCATGTTGCCATCAATAACTTCAGGCTTCTTTGCAAATTTATGTTTGAAAGATCCAATCATATCATTTAAAAATTCTTCATCAGACATTATCCCACTAACTTTCACTATTGCAGCTAGCATTGGTGTATTAGGAAAATACTTACCTAATGTATCTATAGAAATAGTTTTTGCATCTATTGTGCAAACTTTTCCCTCATATCCTTTTAACAATTTTTTAACTTCTTCCGGAGATTTTGTTGTATTTATAACAATAGCCCCCTCTTTTTTCAATCCTGCAGTCACATCTACTGATTCTAATAGAGTATCATCAACAACTACAACATAATCTGGTTCATAGATATTACTATGAATTGTTATTGGTGTATCACTAATTCTGTTATATGCAGTAATTGGAGCACCCATTCTTTCAGGACCATATTCTGGGAATCCTTGAATATATTTTCCTGTATTAAAAGCGGCATCAGCTAGTAACAAAGAAGCTGTTTTAGCACCTTGTCCACCACGTCCATGCCATCTAATTTCAATTAAATTACTCATGTTTATCCTCCTTTAAAACAATCTAGCATTAGTATACATTCCAAGCACAAAGATGTCAATTAAGTGCAAAAAAAAAGTATGAGAATACAGCACCTCACACTTTTTTTGCAAATTATTTACCATACGGTATCATAACCTAGATTTACTCGCAATTTTTTCTCCATCAACCTGAATCTCCACTTCTTCTACTTCTTTTATTTCAGTTAAAGAATTCACAATTGAATATACTTTGCCCAATTGTTCTTCACTATTTTCACCATCTTGTGAATATTCACCAGACAAGTCTAATATCACTTTATTTGCTTCACATTTAATTCTGTTTATTTTCGTGTTTTTAGGTATAGGAGATATATACTCAGAATTATTTGAACCTTTTATAAGTTCTTCCACTATTGTTTTATACATATCATTTTTTATGCTTTCCAATGGTACATATCTATATTCTGAAACTAGTTCCGTACCATTAGAGTCTAAGAAATATAATAAAATCTGTGTTTGCTCGCCGAGAATCTTTATCTTGCATAAGATTCATACCACCCTTAGGATTTATCTTACTTATTTTCAATCCTAATATTAAGACTATAATTGTTATAAACAATGTCAAAAAAAGCTTTCCATTTTTCATGCTTATCCCTCCTAACAAAAAGGTATGAGCATGTACTTAAAAATATGTATTTATTATATTGACTTTTAATAACTTTATAATTATAATTCCTCTCGTACAACGTACATAAAAATCAAAAAATAATATACTATAATATAAGAGTTTCATGATAAAACCATATTTTCCAAACTTTTATCATTTAACTTTATAAGTATTGAATATATAATTAAATTATACCAAGCCAAATGAAGGGAGGCATTTATTTGAAAATAGAAAAGATTGCCGAAGATCAAATAAAAATCACCATTACAATTGATGATTTAGAAGCAAGAAACATAGATTTATACTCTTTCATGTACAACTCTCCAGAATCACAAGATCTTTTTTGGGATGTTATGAATGAAGCTGAAAGAGAATTAGATTTTAATGTTGATGATTCAATGATTTATGTAGAAGCCTCTACTTCAGGTGGAGGAAACTTCACACTAATAGTTACAAAAACAAATGAAAAACCTACAATTAAATTCAACACAAAAAAACAAATCAAAAAGGAAAATGTTAAATTGAAAAGAAAAAGAATGCCAATTGTTATGACAGACACTATATACAGTTTCAACACCTTTGATGACATTTGTAACTTTTGTAAAATAATTGATACTTCTAAATTAAAAGACAATGTTCTTTACTTCATGAATGATACTTACTACTTAAAAGTGTCTGAGATGCCATATACCTCTATTTTAGAGTATGCAACAATAGTCAGAGCTTCCTCAATGTTTGAATCTAAAATAAACGAATATGGAAAAGTTTTGATTGAGCAAGATGCTCTACAAACTATTTCAAAATATTTTAACAAAAAGAAAAAGAATACCAGAAAAAAATAATTTTGTCATTGTAAAATAGACAAAAAAGATTGAAAATCTCTAACGCAAAAAGATTCGCTTTGTTTTCTAAAGCGAATCTTTTTTATTGAATGCTATTAGTTTATTTTTCAAAAACTCTTCTTATATCATAAGAAAGTTCATTTCCATTTACAGATATAACCATGTATTTAGTATTCTTAGCAACATCCATAGGATCATCTTTATTAACTAACTCATTTCCTATAATTAGATATCTAACTCCTCTTTCCATCGAATAAGTTGTGTACTCACCTTCTCTAATAAGCCAAATATTTTTTGATGTTTTTCTTCTTAAATCACACAAAGTATCTATAAAAGCCTGCTTTTCATTTAAATCTGTAAAATCTTCTAAGCTGCCCTTCATCAAAATAAACACATTTTTATTGCGAGTATTTGATATATCCTCTTGAATGCTTATCCATTGGGTATAGTCAGTCTTTCTAATACCTCCATTTGAAACATCAAGAGTTATATACGTTGCTTCCTCATCCTCTGTTTTAGAATATTCTTGAACAGAAAAGTTTTTAGCAGTTACTGTTTCTAAAACCTTATCATCTTGTTTTGTAGTAAATAACACAAGATCAGCTTTTTCATTCATTAATTTCTTTATACTATTATTAGTTAATCTATCTAATAAAGTTTTTTCTTCTTTTATCTTGTCATAAACAAAAATTCTAAATGTATCTGTGTTGTCAAAATCTGTTTTGATGCTCAAAGAGTCTTCTCCTTTTATATCTTCTGGTATTTTTGTTTTTTCAATTTCTACATCTGATGATTTTGAAAAACACAAATCATCAATATAAACAATGCCTTTATTCTTTACATCAGATTTATCTTGTGCAACATATACATCTGTAAGTGTTGCTGGTAAAGCAACTGTACTTAAATCAACAGTCACTTTTGTCCATTCACCTGGAATTGACTTGTTTGCCATTACAAGTTGAGTAACTCCCTTAGCGTCTATAAACTTCAATTTAATGTAATCACTAGTTTTATCCTCTCCACATACATAAAAACTAACATTTTCGGCATCTTCAGGAATAGCTATTCCTTCATTAAATCTCAAATATGCTGCTCTAGTTAAATCCGTCGTTGTAAAATCATAATTTAATTTTGCAGAACTTTCACCTGAATATACTTCTTCTTCCGACAACCTTGCTTTACCATTTACCGCTTCTGGATAAGAAGTAAAATAGAAATCTTCATCTTCAAAATCATCAAGTAACGTATCAACAACTTTTCTACCAACAAGAACTCTTGCAAAAGCTTTAGCTTTTCCTGCAGAAACAGAAATTATATGCTCGCCTTCCTCAAGAGGAATATATTTATTTCCTTCAAATTTTCCTTTACCTTTTTCAATATTCCATTCTAATTCATCATAATTAATGGAAGCATAATAACCGTTCTTATTTTTAGCAATTACATCATAGTCTACTGGCTTTTCTAAAGTTGCATTAACATCTCTTGGAGATATTGTTAACTCATTTGGTACACTTAGCACATCAATGCTCAAAGAACCTCTCGCACTACCTTTTTTAGCAGTTATTGTTGCTGTTCCTGCTTCATCACCAGCAATAATCATACCATCTTCTACTTCAACTTTAACTCCACTATAAGTAAATGTAATATCATCTATATCAACTTCTACAGGATTATAATATTTATCATATCCTAATACTTCTAACTCTCTTTTGCATCCAGCAAAAACATTTTCTTCTTTAGTCTTTAAAATCAAAGTATCTAACTTACCAGTTTTACTATTATTATAAACACCAATGGCATTTGTAACCATTCTAAGTGTGCCACCACTTGGAGAGTTTATTGTTGAAACCGAACCATATCCAAGTCTTCTTGCAACCATTGTTGTAGAGCCACCGCCATCTAAGTTAAGTGCATTGTATATGTCTTTTTCGATTAAAAATTCTCCAAGTTCTGTTTGTGTCATTCCAATGCTTGATAATTGTCTACCATCAACAGTAATTAAGTATAATGTTTCACCATCTTTTGATAAACCAATCGCCGTTCTTGGATGAGAACCAGAAATATTTGAAGCAAATTTTTCTGGAATCTTTCCATTTTCAACAAGCATTGCTCCACCAGAAACAGCCATCTTAACTTTTTCGACATCTAGATTCATATCAACTTCAAGTTCAACTTTTGTTCCAACTTTGAAATTATCTTCCATGGTTTTCGTCGCATTACCGATAGCTGCAATAACAAAACCATCTTCTGGTATCTCCACAGCAGGTTGATTATATCTCAATTCTTTAACCTTATTATTTTCTACGACCATCTCTAATAAAGCTAAATTTTCCGTAGATCCAATTGAAGTTTCTTTCCAATCTCTTGTATACAATACGGGATATTCATAACTAGAAATAAGCTTATTATACTCACATATTTGTAATTTTGAATCATCTTTTTTAGAAACAAGCGTTATCTTATTGGTAAAATAATCAAACCAAGCATTATTTTCATCATCTAAAACAAATGTCCCAAAAGTATCTTTCGTTTCATTCTCATAATATGTAGATGTAAGAAGTTTTCCATCAGAAATCGAAAGTCCAATTGTATTACCATTTTTATAATTTCCATTAAAGAAATCACCATTTATAGCAGCGATAATATTATCTTTATTTGCCATTTGTGCAACAGTTTGAAAAGTATTTAAACCATTTACAGAATTTAAAAGTCCAACCTTTGTATTTTCATCTTCAAGTTCAACTTCTAAAATATTAATAGAAAGCCAACCTTTATCTGTTAATCTTTTGTAATTTTTCAATACTACTCCCGACGATATTCTTTCTTCACTTTCCTTTTCATACAAAGTCGTAAGTGCATAAACACTAGACATTGATGAAACAATCATTACAAACAACATCATTAAAATTAGTATATTCTTCTTCATTTTTCCTCCTTAGATTCTACTTTCTCCCATCCTTTTATATTTGAACGCTGTATCGCACCAAACACACATGCTCTTAGACGAGGAATTGTCTTCGTTAGTTCCTTAATTAATTCTTTAATAAATTCTCTTTTAGTATACCCATCTGCAACACACGTTTTTTTCATTATTGGTATTTCATTACGTTTAGCAAACCCTTTAATTTCTTTTTCTGTTACATATATCATTGGTCTAATTGTTACAATATTTTTTCTAGACAAATACGTTGTTGGTGCAAATGTATGAATATTTCCTTCGTAAAACAAACTTAAGAAAAATGTCTCAATAACGTCATCTTGATGGTGCCCAAGTGCAACCTTATTGCAGCCATGTGCTTCTGCAACCCCATTTAACGCACCTCTCCTTAAGTTTGCACAAAGAGAGCAAGGATTTTTCTCTTTTCTTATATCAAATACTACTTGTTTTATATTAGTTCTTTCTATTACATATTCAACGCCTATTTTTTCGCATAGCATTTCCATCTCTGTTGTATCAAAAGTTTCAGAACCTGGATCAATTGTTAATGCCATCAATTCAAAATGTTTTGGATAAAATATTTGTAAATTTTTTAATGCAAGAAGAAGAGTAACACTATCTTTACCGCCCGACAATGCAACCGCAATCTTATCCCCTTCTTCAATCATGTTATAATCTTCTACTGCTTTTCTAATACTACTTAAAATTTGTTTCATTAATATGTCCTCCCATATGCTCTTATACATAAAGACAAATTAAGCACTCGTCCTTACGCACGTCCAAATTATATCACACAAGTAACATATATACAATAATTCCTACCATTAAAATAGACAAACAACAATATGAAAAAAGTTTTGCAAAAATCAAGGTTTTTCAAATTCCCCTTTTTTAATATAACACTACCATTAAACAAAATATTTTGGTAGTGTTATAATTGCTTTAAGGCCTAAATTAGCAATATATCAAAACTTGGCAACAATTCGTTATAAAAATAATTAAAAAAATAAAAATAAGTATTGCAAAATTGCAAAAAGCGTGTTATACTTCATAATTGTATCGGGGTGTGGCTCAGCTGGTAGAGTACGTGGTTTGGGACCATGGGGCCGGAGGTTCGAGTCCTCTCACCCCGACCATATTTTGCCTTATTTTCAAGGTAATCAAGTAGAATTTGCAAAAATTTAAAAAGCTTAAATACCATTATAATCAAGGAAAAGTAGATTATATTGGTATTTTTTTAATTTAAAAAATTTTCGAAAAATGCTCAAAACCGAATATTATCTATGTAGGAAAAATCCAAGAGCTTCCAGATGACTATTTCAAGAAGCGTAAAAATTCCGCTTCTAGTACCGGAAATTTTACGGCTCTAGAACCGAAAAATCTCCGCTCTAATAATACTAATATTAATTATACTAATAGAATGAGTTCTAACTCACTGAAAAGAGATAATAGGTTTCAAGATAATTCTGGTCAATATGATGATTTAGATAGGTTATATGTAAAATAGGGAAAAAATAATTGAGCATTTAGTTTTTGTAGATAAAGAAGCTAGAAAGCAAATTAATTTGGTAATTACAGAGCTTGCTAAAGAAGAAAATGTGGATGAAAAATTAAAAGCATCTGACCATATTTTGTGGATGCAAAAGATGAATAACATCAAAAATCGTACTGAAGAAATTGTAATAAATGAATTGATTTATTCGTAAAAATCATAAATTTTTCGTAGCGGAGCATGCTGAATCTGTTTGAACAATCTGTCCACGAATCATATTCTTTTGTTCAGCAATAATACCTTCATTTTTTACTTTCCACAAAATTTCATCAATTCCAACTTTAGATAGTTCTTCACTATTATCTATATGAAAATCGAGTATCTGTCAGCAAACATCCCATTTGCATTTTATCACAGAATCTATAGCTTTCTACAATTTTTTCATGAATTCAAAATTTTTATTATTTCATCGCCATGTAACTTAACCTTTACATCTGTTAACACATTTGCTTTTGCTAGTTCTTCTCTTGTTTTTGGCATAAGTTCAAGTAACTTTTCAAGTTCATCATTAGTGAAAATATAATATGCTGGAATATTCTTTTCTTTTGATTTAGCTTTTCTGAAAGCAATTAGTTTTTCTTTTATGGCATCATCCAAATTTAAATTATTTATAGGAATCCTTTGCTCATCGCTTATAAGTTTTTCATATTTAGCTATATAATTTTCATTAATAACTTTGTTATAGTTTTCCATTATCGAATTTGCAATGCTAAACATTTGGTCTTTATTCAATAAGCAGTCTTTATCGCATCTTTTCAAATCTTTTTGTAGATATTCAACCAAAGTATCACTTTTTATTACTTTATACTTATAATCTTTTGGAGCATATTTCATATTTAGTACATTTTTTGAATTTGCCATAACAACAAGTGGCTTATTCCATGTATCCAAATGATTTCTTCTAAATAATTTGTCAAACAAATTGTTATTTCTGCTCATCCAAATTTTCTTGAATATTTCAATATGTCTTTGAGCTTGCGATAATGGTGAGTACATGCCTTCTTTGACCTTCTTTTTTCCTTTGTAATATTCTCTATTAAAATTGCCATTGGAATCTATCGTAATATTGCCAATTAGTTTCTTACACTCAACAAAATATGTATATGCTGGTGTTATGATGATGTAATCAATTTGTGCTTTCAAATCCTGATATTCCATATTCACATCATGCAACACATACATTCCTATGTTTGCATTAGAAAGTTCAAATTCACTTTCTTTTTCACCTTGCAAGCCAATTTCACAAAGTCTTAATTCATTTTGTAATATTTCATTATCGGGATATTTTTCCAAAAGCGTTTTTAGAGCTTTTATTTGTTCTTCTAGTTCGCTACCTCTTTTAAGAAAAATCGTCTCTGTAAAGTGATTTGTTAGCTTATTAATTAGTTCCGTAATCATTATTACAATTCGTTCCTTTCATTTTATATCTTCCAACATATTGAGACCTATATGAACCTCATAATTTTTTACCAAGTCAAAAAGCTTAATTTTATCCTATACTTTTTCGTCTCAATTTCACCCAATTTTCGTTTAAATTTCGGCGAATTTTCGTCAGTACTTTGTCATTTTTTCGTCAGTTCATTTTTGATTATTGTTCATTTTAAGCCATTTCCTAAATCATTTTCGTCAATACTTTGTCAGAACTTTGGCGAATCATTATTTTATATTCCCATATAGCACTTCTCTTTAATAAACTTCCTAATACTTTCTTCATTTTTACCCTCATAATAAAGTATTAATAAGTTTTTAAATTCTTCTGTTAGTTCTGCTGGAATCACTATAATGCCTTTTCCTTTTGAAATCAAATAATGGTTTGCAAATATAACTGATGTTCTTTTATTACCATCAATAAACACTTGCATCTTCATTGTGTATAATAGTAATTCCATTGCTATATCTACATCTTCAGCTTCTCTGTTCATTATTTCATCTAAGTTTTCTTTTATTACACTTTCTATTGGCAGTTCTGGTTTCCAAGTTGTTCCACCAATCGTCACTGGTACATTTCTAATCTTTCCAGCTGTGTAATAAAAACCTTCTTCAACAAGTTTATTAATTTCGCATAGCAAGGCATAGTTTGTTTTACTTAATATGACATTCTTGTTTAGTATAAATTCCCAAGCATGTTTAAGATTTACTATTTTAAGAATATCTTCTGGTGTCATATTATTTACTTTGCCACCTTCAATGATATTCTCCGTATCAGCAAAAGTAGTGGCAACGCCTTCTAATATTGCCTGCTTATAAATTGTATCTACTAAATGTCTTTTAGCAAAATCAATATTCAAGGCAACCTCATAGCTTAATTCTTCTTCTACATAGTTATATTGTTTTAATTGCTTTGTGATTTCTCTAATTTGCTTTTTTATTTCTTTGGCTTTGATGTTATTGCCTAAAATCAAATTATGAAGATCATCTGAGTATTCGCCAATATACCTTGTTAAAACAACTCCATCTTCTCTGTAATGAACATAAATATATTTGTTGCCATTTTTTTCTCTTGCCTCTACAGAACCATAAACTAATCCTCCTAGCTCGTGCTGAAGTAATTGCTTTTTTTGTAGCAAATTCATAATTTCGATTTTTTCTTCCATTTTTTGCCTCCTTTCGGATAATTTACTATCCAAAATGATATTATTGTCATATAAGTTATGTGAAACATTTACAATATTATAATTTAGATTTTGTTTCACATTTGTATTATACCATACTTTTTCATAATTGTGAAACATTTTAATAATACTCTTGAATTTTGTTACACATTTTAATCATTTATAAGGTTTTTAATATTTTTTCTGAAGTTTGTGAGTTTTATCCGATACTTTTATCAGTTTCATCGATATTTTATCCGATACTTTATAATTTTTTCTTTATTTTTTGGCATTTTCATTTTAATTACAAAAATTTTTAATTTCAAGCAGTATTTTGGGTCGTTTTCAATGGCTCTATTATAGAAGAACAATGTATGAAATTAAAATTTTACAAATTTTTTTGTAATCAAGCGGACATTTTACCCGTTTTCACTGGCTATATAGTGTAAGGCACAAAACAAGTAAAAATTTTAAAACTTTTTTGAAATCAAACGGACTTTTTACTTATTTTCGATGGCTAGTATTATAGGGGGAAATATTAATTGGTTACAAAATAATACTAGAAAGGGGTGAATTCTTTAGTCTAGTCGTATTGTAAATTCAATTTTTATTGTCCTTCAGATTAATGTAAATGGAGGAATTAAAAATGAAAGATGAAATGAATATCGAAATTGAACTATGTTCAACAAAGCATGTAAGGAAATTATTTAAGTGTGGAAATAAGAAAGTGTTGGAACTATTCCATAGACCAGACTTTCCTAGCATCAAGGTTGGTAGAGCGTTCTATGTGAAAAAGAGTGTCAATATTGATATTAACCTATCGTTTATAGTATATCTTAATATACAAGAAAGATGAAAATCTCTCGCATAAATTAAAGTTTTTTTGTGTAATAGGGAAGAAAATCAATACATAAAAAGTTGCAAATTTATTAGTTTCCTATTATATAAAAATATGCAGAGAAATGATTAATGTCATCATTGTCTCTGCATTTTATTTTATGTATGCGATTGATAAAAATTTGCATCTTGAAAATACTTTTCTTAATTATCGGTTTTTATTTACATCCTATAGGCATCAACTCCTTTCACCATGATATCTTAGTATATATTCTAATTGTCTTTTTTCCTTTTCTAATTGTCCTAATCATGTTCATTTATTCAGGACTTCTACTTCTTACTGCTAAGTTTTTATATCTTATAGGCCCCAGCTCCTTTCCTTTATGATGTCTATAGTATATACATGAATTGTGAAAATAGCTTGTCCTTAACTTGAAGTTATTGAAAACTTTCCTATTAGACAAGAAAGATGAAAATCTTCGATTTTCATTCTTTCGACTCTCGAGAGTTTTCGACCGAAAGGAAGAAAATCTCTCGCATAAATTAAAGTTTTTTTGTGTAATAGGAAAGAAAATCAATACATAAAAGGTTGCAAATCTGTTACTTTCCTATTACATAAAAAATTCCAAAGAGATTTTACTCTCCTTGGAATTTTAATTTTAAGGTCTTATTGTAATTCTAAATGTGCTGTATTTTTCTAAGCTACTTGTTATAAGTGTTAAAACATCTAGTAAGCCATTTGTCTTTACATATATACCAGTTATGTTATTATTCATATAATTTCCACTTGCTCCTGTTGTTATTGAAGTTGTTGGAGTTTCATCCAAACCGCCCTTTGTGTTATATGACATTGTCTTTGTTGAAGAACCCAACATTTCCGCAACATCAAGTTCTTTTCCTGTTGCAACATTTACTTTTGTAGTACCCTTTATGCCATAATATGAATCTACCTTAGCTCCAATAAGTGCTTTACTATTTGTCATATTCTCTGCTAGCATGCAAGCTTCTTTTATTGTTATATTAAGTGGACTTGTTGTTTCTCTTGCCATTCTTATATAAACATTCTTTGTATATATTGGTGCTTCAACAGTTACACTTATTACATCAGACTTTTCATTAACAAATGTGAATGTTTTATCTTCATCAAATGTAGTTCCTTCAGCTATTGTAGCAACTATTTTAGTTGAATAATAATTTGTACTAAATGTTATTCCGTCTGCCACATATGATTCTGGTGCAAATATTTTTACTAATGTATCTGATTCAAATATAATTTTTGCTTTATCGTAGAATGTCGCATTGTATTTATTGTATGTAATCTTTGGTGCTGATGTACCTATCGTTGAGATATTCAATGTTTCTTTTGTTATATTGCCAATTTCATCTTCTACCTCAAATACAAATACACCATTAACCAATGCAGTATATTTGAATGTAGTTGTAATCTCATAGTTAGTCTTTGAAATAGAGTTTTGATATATTGACTTATCAATTAAATTGTTGTTTACAGTCACTCTTGTAACTCCACTTACAGTCTTGATTATAACTGTGATTTCAACAGAATCTGTTGATACTTGTTTTTCTTCGAATCTTATTGTTGGTTTTCTATCAACATTTCCTGCAACCATATCATAATTATTATTGCTTGCATCTGTTACATCAGTAAATTTATATGTTTCGTAATTTTTCTTTGATGCTGTAACTTCAACATAAATATATTTTCCTATGTTTGATTCTTTTAATGTGTATTTATCTGTAGTCTCACCATCTATTGCAGTTCCATCCATCATAGTTGCATCATTGCTAAAATACCATTGATATGTTAAAGTGCATCCTGTTGGTACAATTTTACTTGTGTCTACTGTCAAAACATTTCCAACCTTATTAATACCTTTTATTGCTACTCTACCTGTTATCTTTGCAAGAGTTATTTCAAATGTTAATGTCTTCGCATCCGTTGAACCATCAGCCCACGCATAGTTTGATTTTGGTGTTGCTGTTGCTGTGTATGTTCCTACATTTGTTGCACTTAAAACACCAACTAGATTTACATTAACACCTGTTACACCAGTTTGAGCTACACCATTGTAAACTTTATCTGATGCTGTGGCTGTTGCTGTTTTTGCTCTTTCTATTGTAAATGTCTTTTCTATTGTGCCACTGTAGTTTCCTTTTAATGTGATTGTTACAGTTGCTGTTCCTGCATTTACATTGTCTTTGTATTCAACATCATAATCCGTTCCAGCTGTTAATGTCTTTGTTCCATCTTTAACTGTTATTGTTGGCTCCTTTGCGGTTCCGTCATATACATATGTTGTTGAACTTAATGATGTTGTTATATCTGTTTCTGACTTAGCAGTTATCTTCCATGTTAATGTCTTCGCATCTGTTGAACCATCAGCCCATGCATAGTTTGCTTTTGGTGTTGCTGTTGCTGTATATGTTCCTACATTTGTTGCACTTGTTGTTCCTGTTATATCTACATTTACTCCAGTTACACCAGTTTGAGCTACACCATTGTAAACTTTATCTGATGCTGTGGCTGTTGCTGTTTTTGCTCTTTCTATTGTAAATGTCTTTTCTATTGTGCCACTGTAGTTTCCTTTTAATGTGATTGTTACTGTTGCTGTTCCTGCATTTACATTATCTTTATATTCAACATCATAATCCGTTCCTGCTGTTAATGTCTTTGTTCCATCTTTTATTGTTACTGTTGGTTCTTTTGCAGTTCCATCATATGTGTATACTGTTGTTTCTAACTCTGCTGTTATATCAATTCCAGTTTTTGATGTTATCTTCCATGTTAATGTCTTCGCATCCGTTGAACCATCTGCCCATGCATAGTTTGATTTTGGTGTTGCTGTTGCTGTATATG